>NZ_JAUBRO010000141.1:0-1181 GCF_036701945.1 Microcoleus sp. MON1_C1
ATCGAGTGGGGGCATTTTTAATCCCACAAATGCTAACCACATCGGCTTATTTGTCTTAGCATAACCGTCGGTCGTCAGTCTTTCTACCAGCACAACAGACATCGAATGAGATGGGGACAAACGAAAATGGTAATTGTGCCAAACCCGCACCCGCAATTGACCTAGCTCGGGGTCATCAATCTCAATTTGTTGTGCTGGAGAACTCCAAGTTGTAGGAGCGGTGAGTTTGAATTTAGCGCCGTGAAGTTTGGGTCTGCCTCGACCCCCATAAGCACCTGGTGTGCCCCACAAACATAAATTCGAGCGCAAGCGCATCAGTTTATCTACACCAACCGATGCGGTTTGATTGATGAATGACGCACAGCCGTATTCGCTATCCCACAAAGATATTGCTCTTGATGGTAAGTTCTCACTTACCCTCGATAATTGTTGAGCTGCCATCGAGATCGGACTGTCCCAACTGGTGATTCGTTCGTGTAAAAATGGTAGGGCCCAACTGCCTTGTTCTTCGGGTATCCATGCCAGTGTACTGTAGCCATAGCCTACAGTTACCGGACTGCCTCCTAATTGTGAGGGGGAATGTTCGTAAGTGCGTTCTTTGAGAGTTTTGGCATCAGGTCTGGACCAACTCGTATGGTCGCCTGCTAAGACAATTGGTTCTGACGGTTGAATTTGTGCAATGTAAAGTTTCATTAATTGCTCTCGATCGGGCCGGGTATCTTGTAGTGCTTCGTAGACACTCGGCCACTGACGGCGAAAGACACAGGACAATGATAAATCAGCCAAGCTTTGAGCTTTTCTCGTCAGCAAGAGTGCATCCATTAATTCAAAGGTAGCATCTTGGGCTTGACATAAATTTTTGTAGATGGCTTGACGAAACTCAAGCAATTGAGTGACAACATTCATAGCGGTCGATCGGGTTGGTGAGACTTCCCTATCTTCCGTTATCCGGGTCAATTCAAACATGAGCTGACCCGGTATTTTTGACGCTTGGTGTATCACACTCTTGAGAATCGGGGCGCGATCGTAGAGTTGTTAGCGGGTGATCGTACTGAAGTCACGGGGCGATCGCGAGCGTCCTTTTTAACCTTAACTCCCTAACGGTCGCCATCAACATCATCAGTCGCTCCAATTCGCCCTCAAAGAGAACGTCAACGGTCGCTGGCATTTATCCATTGGTT
>NZ_JAUBRO010000022.1:0-99791 GCF_036701945.1 Microcoleus sp. MON1_C1
CTCTGGTTGCCAGACCCACAACTCACGAGCCGTTGCCAGTCCGTACCCCATGTGACAGTTGGGGTGCGGAATGTGGGTTGTAAAACAGGCATCTTGCGGAACGGGCAAGATGCCCATTCCACAAGAAAATTGAGTTTTGTGGAACGGGCATCTTGCCCGTTCTTGAAAATGGTGAAAGATGTAAGCTCAAACCAATAATCTCGTAAACCCGCCCCGACTTTCCTAAGCCTTTAAGAAATTCTGGACAACATAGTTCCCCACATTTCTACCCGCACTCAAACCATCTACGTTAGCACTCATGAAATGAATGCCTCCGTAAATGCGACTCATGCCCGATTCATCGGCCGCTTCGCTGAAGTTTTCAAAGGTTCGCAAAGTGTTGACAGTCCTGTCTCCCCGATCTCCAAAGCCGTAATCCGAACCAAATACAGAACTCATAACAGGATCAGCAGCACCGCTAAAGGTGCTGTGGCCCGACGTGTACTCAGGGAACGGCGGAGTAGTTAGCAACGGAGTCCACAGGGGGTCGGCCGTCGTGTCGGGGTTGTTGTCCGTGTCAGCTTGGCGGATAGCTGTCACCGGGCGCCATAAATTGTACTGGTACTTGGCATCCCAGCAGCTAATAGCTGCATCGGCCAGAGCAATATTCAGCAGGGCGAACAAGCGGGCGCTATCTTCTAAGGATTGACCAGTGAGAGTCGCTGTTTCTTCGGCGATTTGGTTCCAGTGGCCCGGAGGCGTAAACGTCCCAGCGCCGTTGGCCCAGAATTTGGCGATGACTGTTTGGTCTGGGGTGCGCGTGAGGCTGTCACTTTTGCCGATTTCTTTGACGTAGTTAAGTTCTTCTGCGTACTTGGCGCTGTCAAGGGCGGGCGGGCCGGGCGGGCGGAACTGAGAACCGCTAGTCAGCGCAAAGGGAGTAACTTCTGCCCACTGTGGCGCCAGCGCGGCGGCAAGGGCGGGGGGAGTCGGCACCCAACTGCCAAGGTTGGTTGAGGGGGTGTACTCCACTACATTCGTGATGCCGTCTGTACTCCGCGAACTGATAATTTGGTCGGCAACTTGCTGTCCGAGGGCAATCCCGTCTTGTTTGGCTTTGCCGTCGGTAATTTTGGCTAAAGACGATGCGTATACTTCGTTGAATGTGGCTGCTTGCGCTGGGTAGACGCTGACTAAGACGCGGTGGGCGGCTGCGGCGGTGGCAGCTTCTGCTGATGTGCCTGCTGGTGGGTCTATTTCCACCAGGTAAGGGCTGTATTTTTTGCTGATGGAGTTAACAGCATCGTAAATGGCTGCGTGAACCATTGCCATGTTGCGGGAGGCGAGGGGAGGCGCGGTGCTGGCTGTCCGCACTGCATTCAGCATGACTCCGTTCCACTCAATGACAGGGTTTGCCGATAGCTGATTTGTGAATTGGTCGCGGTTGATTGTGGCGCTGTTGACTCCCGGCAAGACTGCTAAATACTCGCCCGTGAGTTTGTCTTGAATTACGGTGCTGTTGCTGTTGACTCCGGTGCCTTGCTGGATGTTTAAATCTTCAAAGGTGAGGCCGTCTACCAAGCGAATTTTGTCATTGCCGTTGCCGAAGTCGGCGATGTAGTCGGCTGTGGCTACAGTTGGGCCGCCGCTGCCTTTAGCAATGGCAAATATATCATCGCCTGTGCCGCCGCTCATGGTATCGCTGCCTGCGCCCGCGTAGATGATGTCGTTCCCGGAATCGCCACCAATTAGGTCGGTGCCTTTGCCTCCCCAGAGGATGTCATTGTCCGCACCGCCAAGAATCGTATCGTTGCCTGGGTCGCCGCAGATTTTGTCTTTGCCTGCATCGCCTTCGAGATAGTCGTCTCCGCTGTTGGCATAAATGATGTCGTTGCCATCCAAGGCGTTAAATCTGTCTGGTTCGGTAGTTCCTTGGAAATAGTCAAAGTTAGGAGTTGGGGGGAGGGATGCCATGTTTATTTATTGGATATTTTGATTAAATCGCAAAGCTTTCGTAAACTCTATAGATGCTTAAGTGTGTTTACCCCTAGTTTAATATTATTAAACTTTCTGGCGCGGAAGTAAACACCACAACCCCGCTTTATTGAATCTTTAATATTTAATGGGCTTTTTATGAAGCTTTGCAATCTAAATGTGCGTAAAAATACAGTCCTTAAAACTGCCTCCCATACTGCAACTTAGTTGAAATTTTACAAAAAAACATTTTTTTTAAATTTAGAGCAATATAATTTTTACCTTCATAAAAGGTGGGGATTGTGTAACTGAGTAAGTATATATTGATTAAGCACTTCTCAAGGCTGCGATCGGGTCTAGTTTGGCGGCTTGGCGGGCGGGGACAACGCCGAAAAAGAGGCCAACTGCACCGGATACACTGACAGCAAGGACGATCGCCACGGGCGAAATACCAGCTTGCAAGGGCGTGAAATTACCTACAAGCAAGATACCGCCGACACCTACGCAAGTACCGACTATCCCTCCGGCAGCCGACAAAATTACAGCTTCGACAATAAATTGAAACAAGATATCTTGTTGGGATGCGCCGATCGCCTTTCTGAGCCCGATTTCCTGAGTGCGTTCGCTCACCGACACAAGCATAATGTTCATAATCCCAATTCCGCCGACTACTAGGGAAATGCTGGCAACAGCAGTTAACATCAGAGTCAAAGCGCCGGAAATTGCCCCCATTCTTGCCATTAAATCTTTCTGGTTTCTGACACTAAAATCATCTTCGGTAGTAATTTTGTGCCGCAATCTCAGCAGGTTTTCCACCTGAAATTGCGCCGCGTCCATTTGCGATTCATCTTTAATCGAAATAAATATCGACGTGACAGCCAAACCGTAGGGAGATGTGCGCCCGACTATGCGATTGGCCATTGTGGCGATCGGCACAGCGGCGGAATTGTCAAAATTCGTGCCAAAAGATGTGCCTTTGGGCGCCAATACTCCAATTACTTTGAGGCTGACATTTTGGATACGAACCTGTTCGCCCAAGGGATTTGTATTGCCAAAAAGTTTCTCCGCTAATTCTGAACCGAGAACCACAACTTGGTTACTTTGCTTAACATCAAGTTCGGTCAAAAACCGGCCTTTTGCCAATTCAAAGCTTCTGACTTCTAGAAATTCTGGAATCGTGCCAAAAATTAGAGCCGAAACATTTTTGTTGCTGTAGCGAACTATTTCGGAACTGTTAAGTTCCGCTGACACGCCTTGAACGGAGGGGACTTGAGTTGCGATCGCCTTTGCATCTGGCAGTACGAGAGTTTGAGGCACATTTGTGAGAGAACTTCGCCTCGCGTTGGGAACTCCAGGCCTCACGATTAATACATTTGTACCCAGCGATTGAACTTGTCCTGCTACAAATTTTTGAGCTCCTTCTCCAATTCCAATCATGGCAATTACTGAGGCGTTGCCGACAATCATGCCGATCATTGTTAAACTGCTGCGAGTTTTGTTTGCTAGCAGTGTTTGACCTGCCATTTTGACGCTTTCAATAAAATTCATATTTTCTTTAAATGAACAAGAAGAAACAAGAAAGACAACCCTATGTCATGGTTTGCTGTGCGTCAAAATCCCAGGGCATTGGGATTGCGACCCACAGCAAACCATCACACACTTAATAATGAATTACTACAGTCAACAGTCAACAGTCAACAGCCAAAAGTAAACAAACTCATTAAGCACTTCTCAATGCCACAATCGGGTCTAATTTAGCAGCTTGTTTTGCGGGTACAATCCCGAAGAATAAGCCGATGCTGCCGGAAACACCGACTGCAAGTGCGATCGCCACAGGGGAAACGCTAGCTTGCAGGGGAGTAAAAGCAGCTACTAAAAGCACGCCGCCGATACCGAATCCAGTGCCGATCGCCCCGCCTGCTGCTGACAAAATCACAGACTCGATCATAAACTGAATTAAGATATCTTGCTGAGAAGCTCCGATCGCCTTTCTCAGCCCAATTTCCTTCGTGCGTTCGGTAACAGAAACCAGCATGATATTCATAATCCCGATGCCGCCGACAAACAGCGAAATTGCCGCCACGAAAGCCAACATCAACGTCAAACCACCCGTAATGTTGCCCAAAGTTTTCATTAACTCTTTCTGATTTCGGACCGTAAAATCATCTTCTTTAGTGATTTTATGACGCAATCTGAGCAGATTTTCTATTTGAAATTGGGCCGCTTGCATCATACTTTCATCTTTGATCGCAACCGAAATAAATGTTACTTTTGTACCGTAGGGAGACGAGCGACCTACGATCCGGTTGGCCATTGTTGTCAGCGGCAAATAAACGTTCATATCTTGATTGTCGCCAAAACTTGAACCTTTCGCCTGCATGACTCCAATCACTTGAAAGCTAGAATTTTTGATGCGAATGTATTGACCAACTGGCTGTGTATTGCCAAACAATTGTTCTGCTGCTTCCGATCCTAAAGCAACCACATTTTCTTGTCTTTCTAAATCTAATTTGCTTAAAAATCGACCTTGACCGACATCAAAGCTTCTGACTGTCAGAAATTCTGGGGTAGTTCCGACAATGGAAGATGAAACGTTTTTATTGCGGTAAGTAACGAGTTGACTATCATTGAGAGTTGGTGCGACTTCTTGGACAGAAGGAACTTGAGATGCGATCGCCTCTGCATCTTCCACTACTAAAGTCTGTGGCGGAATCACCGGCCGGCTTTGGGCTTCAGGACTTCCGGGAATAATAAATAGCAAGTTTGAACCCAGAGAGTTAACTTGTCCCTCGATAAATGTTTGAGCTCCTTCCCCGATACCGATCATCGAAATGACCGAAGCATTGCCTATGATAATTCCTAACATCGTCAAGGTGCTGCGAAGCTTGTTTGCCATCAAAGTTGTGACGGCCATTTTGACGCTTTCAACAATATCCATAATTCGATTTTAGATTTTGGATTTTAGGTTTTAGATTAGGGAATTGGGATTATTAGTGTCAACTTAATATTTAAACCCATAATAAATCTCGCTTGTAGTCGAGTTTCGAGTCCCCTAAATCCCCCTAAAAGGGGGACTTTATAGTCTTGTCCCCACCTTGTTAAGAGAGAGGGACTTTGACTGCTTTTGTCCCCCCCTGAAGAAGGGGGTTAGGGGGGAGCTCGGGGTTGGAGAACACCCTAGAGCGATCGAGATAAATAATGGCCCATGCCCTATGCCCGCTTCCCCATTCCCTATTTCTGATTCTTGATAATATCCTCTAATTTTTTACCTTGAGGAAGTTCGGTAAAAACGCGATCGCCCGCTTTTGCACCCTCTAAAATCTGAATCTTGTTGCCAATAGTCGAGCCAACCGTAACAGGCTTAAACTTCGGCTGTTGTTTCTCATCGGGAACTAGCACACCCGTTTGACCTTTATTAGTCACAATTGCCACCGTCGGCACAACTAAAGCATTGCTCAGCTTTTGACCGACAAATCTCAAATCTACATTCATCCCCGATTGCAGCGACTCTTTGCCCGTATCAATGGCAACTCGAACTTGAAATAGGGTCACATCCCGTTCCTTAACAGCTTCCGGCGCAATTAATTTAACGCGACCTTTAAACACTTTATCTGGATAAGCATCAGCCACTATTTCAACTTCTTGGCCCGGTTTAATTTGACTGATATCAGCCTCCGGGACTTTGGCCAAAACTTCCACATCTCTAGCCAAAGCGACAATCGATGTGGAAGTTGCCGAAGTAGCTTCCGATGCCGAAGTTGCCGGAGTTACAAAAGCTCCTTGGATGGCATATCTTTGGGTAATAACTCCAGCAAAAGGAGCGCGAACTTTCGTATCTTCTAACTGCACTTCTTGAAAGCGAACTTGCGCTTGAGCTTCGGCTAATTCAGCTTGAGCTTGAGCTATTTCTTCCGGGCGTGAACCGTTTTCTTGTGCGGCCAATTGGCTTTTTGCTTCAGCAACTGCTGCTTCGGCTTTGGCGATTTCTTCTGGACGGTTGCCGTTTTCTACTTGCGCTAATTTGCTTTTTGCTTCGGCAACTTCTGCTTCGGCTTGAGCAATTTCTTCGGATCGCGTGCCGTTTTGCAATTGGTTCAATGCTTGCTGCTCGACTTGCACAGCAGCTTGGAGTTGCTGAATTTGCGACTCCCGACTTTCTTGCAGTTGTTGCAGGCGTCTTTGAGATTCTATTAATTTAGCTTGGGCTGTACGATTTTCTTTAATTAATTCATCCAGTTTATCTTTAGCCAGAGCACCTTCTTCCACTAAGGGTCGATTGCGTTCTACCCGTTGAGCGGTTAGTTCGGCTTGGGCTTTACTCGAGTCAATTTGCGTTTGTGCTTGGGCAATTTCTTGTTTGACACTGCCGGTTTGAGCATCTGCTAAACGAGCTTGAGCTTGGGCTAAACGAGCTCGCGCTTGGCTGACTTCTTCAACGCGGCTGCCAGCTCGCAGTCGTTGCAAACCTGCTTGAGTTTGCTGCAAGCGAGCTCTGGCTCCTGCAACTTCTTCAACGCGGCTGCCCGCTTGGACTTGCGCGAGACTGGCCTCGGCTTGGTCTAAGCGCGCTCGGGCGCTGGCGATGTCTTCCGATCTATTTCCTGCTTCGATTTTGGCCAATTTAGCTCGTACGCTGGCTTCGCGGGCTTTAGCTTGAGCTAGTTGAGCTTCTACATCGCGGCTTTCCATGCGAGCCACGATTTGTCCTGCTTCGACTTTATCGCCTTGTTCGACAAACAATTCTGCGATCCTGCCGGAACCTTTGGGGCTGAGATTCACGCGCTGTACGGGCTGCACTGTGCCGCTCGACGTGATCCGTACCGTGAGGTTTTGCGCTTCCACCGGCACTGTCATAGTGGCGATCGCATCTACTTTCGGCTGCGATCGACTTTTTGCTATATATATTGTGGTCGGTACAGCTAGCAACCCGGCTGCAACCAACCCAATCGCCCACCGCTGCGGTTTGCGCGCGGGTTTCTTCGGAGACTGCTTTTGGGCGGTTTTGTTATCTGCAATTTTAGTCTCTGCGGTCTTGGTGTCTACAGTCTGAGTATCTTCCACCTTGACCTGAGCAGTTTCCTTTTTAGGGCTAACGATCATACCGACTCACCTAATTTAATCTCAGGATTACCTTTAAAGGTAAAATTTTTGCTGATGCTTGGCATCGTCTTTCAGACTCATCCGATCGGGTGATTTTTAAAAAGTTCCCCAACCAGCACCTGTAAACAATTATAGCTAATCGTTGCAAGTTATTAAATAATGTTAAGTTTTTTCAGCCTAAAGAGGTGGGTTCAAACAAAATCGCTCCCGGCTGCTGCCAAAGTCAAATATATTTGAGTAAAAAATATTATTTTAGGGGTCTAAGAGCGTGTTCCTCACCAGCAATCGCAGGGGGATATGACACCGCGCGATCGACCGTCACTAGGTAATTGGGGACTCCTGTTAGCGATCGCAGCGGGAGCTGCCAGTGCGAATCTCGCAACGACACAATATTAAGATGCTTACTCTCATAAACCCGGTTTCTGCGAAAAATAACAGGTTTGTCCGCGAAAAATCCGCGCAGAAACTCGGTTTCACAGGTAGCGGTACCTCAATCCTGAATACATATCCGCCCGGTGTCCACAACAGGTTAAAATATTTTTCAAATTCGTTAAAAATGGAAAATCAAAATAATGAATCGTCCTCAAAGCGTTACAGTTCTGGCAATCTTGCAGCTAATTAGTGGCGTATTCAGCCTCCTTGACGGCTTGTTCATCTTACTTTTTGCAGGCATTTTTGGCGGTCGGGGTGCGGCTTTCGGCGGGGCAAAAATTGGGGCTGTAATCGGGGGCTTCATTGGAATTTTTGCTGCGATCAGTTTTATTTTAGGTCTCCTCTCCTTACTCTTAACTTGGGGTTTGTTTCAACTCAAAAATTGGGCTTGGACGGGAACGTTAATTGTCCACATCCTCGCCACCCTCGCGCAAATTGTCAAAATGTTTGGCAGCGGCGGTACAGCAGTCAATTTTTTAACTCTGGGTTTTGCAGTGGCTAGCATTTACTACCTGCAGCAGCCGGATGTTAAACAAGCATTTCGTGTCTGATTTCCTTTTCATTAACGGTAGTGAATTCTCGGATCGAAAAAAGCATAGGAAATATCAACCGCCAGATTAATCAGTACAAAAGTCACAGCCACCAAAATTACTCCTCCTTGGACAATTGGGTAATCCCGCGTCAGAATACCCGTATAAATCCAAGAACCAATTCCCGGCCACGAGAAAATCGTTTCCGTCAGAATAGCGCCGCCTAAAAGAGTGCCGAACTGCAAACCGATAGTTGTGACGATGGGCAAAAAGGCATTTTTCAAAGCGTGTTTCAAAATCACCCAATATTCCGGTAATCCCTTAGCCCTTGCAGTGCGGATGTAATCTTGAGAAAGCACTTCCAGCATCGCAGAACGAGTGATGCGAGCTATAATAGCCAGAGGAATAGTTCCTAAAGTCAAAGCTGGAAGGATTAAATGGGCGATCGCATCCCGCAAAGCCGCCAAATCCCACCTCAGCAAGGCATCCAAAACATAAACACCCGTAATCGACTTAAAACTAAACCCCAAATCTATACTAATCCGCCCGCTAGGAGGCAGCCATTTAAGATAAACAGCAAACAAATAAATCAACATCAATCCCAACCAATACACCGGTAAAGATACGCCAATTAACGAAGCGCTCATCGCGAGATTGTCCAGCCAGCTATTTTTCCGAACAGCAGCAAAAATCCCCGCCGGAATACCGATAAAAAGTGCCACCAACATCGCCACCACAGAGAGTTCAAAAGTAGCAGGCCAGCGACTTCTAATTTCATCAATTATCGGAATACCGCTAATAATGCTATTTCCCAAATCAAAGCGCAGCAAACTCCATAAAAACGCCAAATATTGCAAAGGCAAAGGCTGATTCAAACCTAATCTCGCTCTCAAAATTTCCACCTGTTCGGGAGTTCCCCGTTCTCCCAAAAGCACTGTAGCTGGGTCTCCCGGTATCAAATGCAAAAATATAAATACTAGCAGAGTGATTCCGAAAAGGACTGGCAATAGTCCCAGCAAACGTTTAACAATATATTGAAACATGGCTTTATTTTAGCTTGTAGGGTGCGTCAGCTTGAAGACTTGTTAATTTTCCGAAGTTTTAGTGTGCTGACGCACCCTACGATTGTGCTTAAAATCCGATAAAACTATTTGTCATTGCGAGAGTGTTAGCTTTCGCGATCCGAAGGAAAGCAATTGCAAAGCTTTAAGCAAAATCAGATCGCAATGAGAAGAAGTATAATGTAGGGTGCTTAGAAACGCAGATTCTCCCCGATTTTCAAGACTTACTAAGATCCTCAAAAGACTCCGACCCCAAAGGACTCGGAATCCAACCTTGAATATTCTTGCGTTTCCCTAAAAGTGGCTGCGAATGTACGATCGGCAAACGCACAGCCTCCCCATGCAAAATCTCGCTAACTTCCGCATAAATTTTCGCCCTAGCTGCTTTATCCCCACTCGCCCTCCCCCGATCCAAAAGTTCCAGAACTTTCGGATTTTTCCAATTTCCCAAATCCGCCGTCGAACCCGGCCCGAAGTGAGGATAATAAAAATTGTCTGGATCGCCATAATCTCCTGTCCAACCCATCATAAAAGCTTGAAAGCCGGGAGATTTGAGGCGATCGGCTAAATAAGCAGACCAATCCTTTGTCAGCAATTTGACCCGAATCCCGATCGCGCTCAAATCCGCCGCAAAAGCCTCAGCAATCGGCTTCGGCGTGGGAAAATAGGGACGGCTTACGGGCATATACCACAAATCCAAATCAAAACCGTTCGGATAACCGGCTTTCGCGAGCATTGCTTTAGCTTGCTGCGGGTTAAATTCATAATCTTTAACTTTATCTGACGCGGCCCAATTCAGCGCAGGCGGGATAAATTGCGAATCATGTTTTCCGAGTTCTCCCCAGAAAGCTTTGACTATTGCTGGCTTGTTAATTGTTTGGGCGATCGCCCGCCTGACTTCCGGTTTTGACAAAGGTTCGTAACTCGGATTTAGCCCTAAATAACCGACATTAAAAGAAGGTCGCACAACAGCTTCTAAATTAGGATCTGCTTGAACCTCTTTCAGTTGCTCCGGCGTTAAATCCACAGTAAAATCAAGTTGTCCTGCTCGCAACTGAGCGAGTCTCGCCGCCGGGTCGTCAACAAAGCGAAATACCAATTGATTGACTTTTGGCGTGCCAGTTTTCCAATAATTCGGATTTTTCTCCAAAACAATGCGATCGCCCGATCGCCATTCCTTAAACACAAAAGGCCCCGTACCCACCGCCAGCGACCCCGGAGTGCCGTACTTAGCACCCGCTTTTTTCACCGCCGCCGGACTCGCCATCCCAAAATAAGCGGACCCTATCGCCGACGGAAAAGCAGCAAAAGGTCGATTCAAAACAAATTTAATTGTAGACTTATCAACAACTGCCACATCTTTTACTAAAGAATCTTTTTCTCCCTTAAACCCGCCAAAAAAATCTTTCCAAATCGGATAATTCTTGCCCGCTTCTCGAAAACCGTTAGGATTTTTGGCATCCCACCACCGCTCTACATTAAACTTAACAGCTTCCGCATCAAAATCCGTGCCGTCGTGAAACTTTACCCCGGAACGCAACTTAAAATTCCAAGTTTTACCATCCTTAGAACTTGACCATTCAGTAGCCAGACTCGGTTCAAGTTCCACAGTTCCCGGTTTGAAATCAGTCAAGCGATTGTAAATTTGGTCGATAACAACCACCGAATTGCCATCAGTAATATTTCCCGGTTCCAGATTGACCGGCGGCCCGCCCGCACCGTAAACTAAAGCCCCAGCCGGAACCGCAGCAGGAGTTGTCGGAGTTGGAGAATTATTGCTAACCGTGTTTGAGGGCGTGCCGCAATTTGATAAAATTACAGCCATCCCAAAAAATAAACCTAATAAAACCAAACGCCATAATTTTAACAATTTCATCTCAATAGCTCCCCTTCACTAGCAAACTGCACTCATGTAATAATAAAATGGTAATTCTCCCCGGCTCTTCCCTCTGCGAACTCTGCGCTCTCTGCGGTTAATTTTATAAATTCTATCAGGACTTACGCAACTGTCACAAGCACTCGCGTCTCAGCCACACCATCCGCCCAAAAACCCGACCCTAAACATAGTTAGGGATAGAACTGGCTAACTCCAGTTCTATCCTAACTATTTCTGAACCTATCAAGCAGCTTTTTCTCCAAAAAACTTTAGCCGTTTCAACCACTTCTGCCAGTATTCCAGCAATTGTTCGCGTTCCAACACAAATATTTCCGCATCTTCATCGGGAAGAGCCACAACAATCAAAGCATTAACAATTTTATTACCAAACAGAGTCTCACCATAGCATCGATTAATTGCCGCACCATAAGCAACTAACTGTAAAGGCTTGTCGTAGAGTTTTTCTACTCGCAGTTTAGGTTCTTCAGCAGTCGTCCACTCAATAGTGCATGGAACACCTTGATAACGGGCAACTAAATCAACTTTCCCGGCGTATCCTTCCACATAATTTGGTACAACTGTCTCCACCAACTGGATATCGCTAAGTTTCTCCAGTACAGGCTGAACGCTATAACAATAGGGCTGAATTAGGCTGGAAGCAGTGGGAGATAACCCTTGCAAATAATCCTTAACCCACTGATGCAATAGTTCTCCCCGGCGACGGCTGGTTACAGCAATGCGACTTGCTTCTGTGTTTCCTACTTTATTGCGCCAATTAGAAAGAGCAGCTACAGACTCAATCGGCTGTGTAGCCTTAAGTATCGTGGTAACTGCTGGTAGCAGAATGCCATTTTCATCTTGGTAGTCAAACCGTCCATTAGCCCTAATTTTTTTCATGATAAGAATCTCCCAAAAATTGCTAAATTCAATTTCGCAATTTAGCTTTGGAGATATCTCTCACGTTGAGGCTGACTTAGACTGACTTAGGCTGACATATCTACAATCTTCAGTTTCAGCCTGCTATTGAATAGCATTTTTGCTCCAGAATAAGTAATATAAGAGCAGCCCTAACTGTGATTTAAGGGTAAATGAATCTACTGGACTCGCTTTCAGGTAATAGAGAGGTTAGTCAATGACGCTGCCGCGTGACTTTTTAATGGAGATAGGTGGTAACTATGATCTTTCGCCAGAGCAAAAGGATGCTTTTGTAATCTGGTTTAGCAGTAACAAGACCGAGTTGGAGATAGCAACAGAACTCCATATCACCAACAGTGCGCTTACCACTCGCATGAGCCACGTTTACAAAAAGTTCAGTATCAACGGTAAAGGCCCAGGTAAATATGGTCGCTTGCTCAATTTTCTGACGGCTGAATATCGTAAATTTAAGGCTTCTGACTCTCCAACTTCTAATCTGTCAGAGGATGAGTTAAATGAGTTGGTGCAAGAGGTGCGCCAGAATTGCCGCGAGATGATTCAAGACCAATGCGGTACAATGCGATCGCTCACCATGTCGCAACCCATTGACGTAAGTGACCTCTACACCAACGTCAATATTCTGGAAAAAATTACCAGTCATCGGCGGCGCGAAATAGATGAACTGTTGCAAGACTGTAACCCGGAAAACTTCGAGCGCTTCGGACTTGGCAGAGTAACTGATAAAGGAAGACCAGGACTAGAAGCGGTTGAGAAATACTCAAAATTAATGGTGTTGGGTAAGCCCGGTTCAGGAAAAACTACATTTTTGAAGCATTTAGCAATCCAGTGCGAGCGAGGTAAATTCCAAGCTCATCGCGTTCCTATTTTTATCACGCTCAAGCAGTTTGCAGAAACAGAAGGAAAACCGAGCTTACTGGAATACATCACCCAGATGTTTTCTGATTGTGATGTTTCTGCTGACCAAATAGCTGTCCTTTTTAAGCACGGTAGGACACTGGTTTTACTCGATGGTTTAGATGAAGTAAAAGATGAGGATAACAACCGTGTTATCAAGCAAGTTCGCGATTTTTCTGACAAGTTTCGCACGAATCACTTTGTAATAACTTGCCGGATTGCAGCAAAAGATTATACTTTTGAGAAGTTTACAGAGGTTGAAGTCGCAGATTTTGATGACAAGCAGATAGCCACCTTTGCCCAGAAATGGTTTCAGAGTAAAGGACCTGCCAAAGCCGAAGAATTTATTGAACAGCTTACGGAAAATGACCGGATTCGACAACTGGCAACAAATCCGTTACTGCTAACGCTGTTATGTTTGGTGTTTGAAGAACCGGTCCAATTCCCTGTTAATCGTTCGGAACTTTATGAAGAAGCAATAGACATTCTGCTGAGCCGATGGGATAAAACGCGAAACATAGAGCGAGATCAGGTATATAAAAATCTCTCATTGCAGCGTAAGAAAGATTTACTTAGTCAAATTGCTTTAACGACGTTTGAGCGGGGGGACTATTTATTTAAACAGAAACAACTAGAACAGTACATTTCTGATTACATCCGCAATCTACCTGATGCTCATAACCCTCCAGAAGTTTTACAACTGGATAGTGGGGCAGTTTTGAAGTCCATTGAAGCGCAGCATGGGTTATTAATTGAACGGGTTCAAAAAATCTACTCTTTTCCTTACTTGAGTTTTCAAGAGTATTTCACAGCTAGAGGAATTGTTAATAGTAATGGCATAAATGCTGTGGAAATGTTGGCAACTCATATCACCGATAAACGCTGGCACGAAGTTTTTTTACTAGCGGCTGATATGTTGCAGCCTACTGATGATCTGCTGTGGTTAATGAAGGGAAAAATTGATCTTATCATAACCTCAGATGAAAAATTGCAGCAGTTCTTGGCTTGGGTTAATCAAAAATCTCTTGAGATTCAAATTCCTGATAACTTAATGACTAAACTATTTTACTTTTATATTGACCTGCTAGACTTTTATATTGACCTGCTATCTGGCAATAACTTTACATTTTACGAGATGTTAGGCGAGCAAAATCTTTCGCTTGAATACGATCTCTACCTTTACCTTATTCTTAAAAATGCCCTTACTCTTACGCGAGTGTTTAGCCGCACTATTAACTTTTACCTTGAATGGGATGAAGTCGATGGCATTGCTCAGAGTTTCAACTTTTACTTTGATCGAGTTTTGACAATTCAGCTTAATTCGGAACTAACCCAATGGCTTCGTCAACTCCAAGAACAGCTTCCCGATGGAGATGATTGTTCAGAAACTTATTATAAAGAATGGTGGCAATCTGACGGGGAATATTGGACTGAAGAATTAAGAGCAGCCATGATTATTAACCGCAATATCGGTTACTATTGGCCGTTAACTGATAGCCAGGAGGAATTAATAAAGCAATACTACGATGCAACGAGCTTGCTGCTCAGTTGTATGGATAATTATCCTGACCAGACAAAGAAGCAAATTGAGGAGAGCCTATTGCGTTCTCCTGCCGAGTTTAAGGTAGGGATATATTTACTTCCGAGTAAATTATTACAGTTGTCTAATCATAGGGGTGGATTACAATATGCTTTAAAAAAAGTAATAAAGTTTGGTACAGATATTCCTCCCGATCATTGTGTACAGCTTAATTTACTAGAGTTGTTGAGTTGGGACTGTTAAGCTCTTGACGCTCGCCCTCACTCTGAGAACAGAATCTAAATATATTTCTCACTTGTCCCCTATTGACCGAGAATAAAAAATTGTCCGCTCTCCAGAAAGCCCCGTGAATGAGGTACCAAAAGCCCAAACTATGACTGATGCAGAAGTGGAAGCACTGTTAGATAGCACCGGCGGTTTATTGAAGCTAGAAAATATGGAACACGCCGATGATATCATGTTGGAATTGGCGGGGAATTGCGATCGCGATCGAGTCACACTCGGCGGCGTCGTCCATACCCGCAACTCCAAAAAACCCCTGAGCACCAACGTCCAAATTACCGATCGCACATTCATTCGAGGGCCAAATCTCAACTCACACCTTTACTTTAGGCTACCCAACCAGCATGAAAGCCAACGTTTGCGGCCCAGCTAGAGGGGTCATGCGATTTTAGATTTTAGATTTTAGATTTACTCCATGAATTTGGGAGCTTGAACAAGAGTCTAAAATTTTAATCTCTCCACCATGTCGGGGGCTTGTCTCCGTTTTTGGGCGGGTCACAAATGACAAAGCGATCGATTAATTCGATTCTTTGAAATGTGATCTACCTGTGGAGCATAAACATTCCTTTTCCCACCAAAAATATCTTTGAATATCTGCATATAACAACCCGATTCGGGATTCGCAAACATCAATATTTCTCTCTTTTCTCTTTCTCTGCGCCAAGAGCGCCCTCTACGGTTCGTTGAAAAAAATCTACTTTACATCAAGCAATAGGATGGCTATATGCGATCGCACCCACCCACCCTACAAATCAAAACTCTCTTCACCAATACTTCCCAGTTCCCCGCTACCCAGAAACTCTTCCTCCTCTACTTCCTCAATCTCAGAGTCGAAACTTTCCACCACAAACGGCAAACCAGCAGCCATCAAACCCCGTTGAATCAGTTCCGGCGTTTCGTCAAACAAAACAAATAGCGGATGAACAGCCTCAGCTTCATCGCTGTAAATATGGCTGTAGCGGTACGGCATCACCCATTCGTAACCTTTATCCAGCCAAACCTGAGACTGTCGCCAGCGGCCGAGCAACTCAGAAAACTCTTCGCCCGGACGATGAATGAAAATCAAAATTTCCACTCCAATCTTAACTTTCCATTCAGGATCGCACATCAAAATCGCCAAGTCGCAGGGCAAACAAACCGCCTGTCCTGGCGATATGCTAGTCCCCCCCCTTCCCGCATATGAAACCCCGTCCCGCAAGCGCGCAATTGGCAAAGGAATGGTAATTAAACTATCATGGGCGCGGCGGATACTCGGAATCATTTCCATGTAAACCCGATATTTTTTCAGCAGGGCGATCGCGGCGGAAGATTCGCTGTACTCTGCTAGTAAAGCCTCGTAATGTGATTGTTTAACAGACATTTTCAAACAAAAGAATAAGTAATTACTAATTGCTGCTAATTCCTGAGCGATCGCTTCTCGTTACCACGAAGACCCTGGTAATTAAGATTTGGAGGCTGATCCTTCAAATTCTTTTCTCCTTTAAATCGAGGCTGTGCCTCCTCCAAAGGCATTCCCAGGCTCTGCCTGGGAACGATTGGAATAGTCATTGGTCATGCGTTAATTGCTACTAACTAATAACTAATAACTAATTACCCCTTTTTTACAGCTTCTGGAACACTGCGAACATCGGCAGATACATCGATAGCAAAATCGAACCTACGATACCACCGACGACCACAATCATCAGAGGTTCTAGCATACTCGTAAGTCCTTTTACTGCTTCTTCCACTTCCGTTTCGTAGAAAGCGCCCACTTTCATCAGCATCTTGTCAAGTTCCCCTGTCTCCTCGCCAATCGCCATCATTTGGATGGCCAAAGACGGAAAAACAGCTTGTTCTTGCAAAGCAATACTGATCATGCCGCCGCTTTGAATTTCCTGTCTCGCATATTCGATCGCATTAGATATCGCCTGATTCCCCGCCACATCTCGCACAATTTCCAAAGAATTGAGAATCGGCACGCCCGATCGCGTCAGCGACCCAAATATTACGCAAAAACGAGCTACCGCCGATTTTTCGATCAAATCTCCAAAAATTGGCAACTTCATCGCAATCCTATCAATTTGTAGGTGGCCCATTGGAGTTTTATAGTACATATCAAATGCAATTTTGAGCGCTATAATTACCCCAATAACTGTCACCTGTTGGATCGGAGGCCAAGCGGTACAAAATGCACTAATTCCCAACATGATCAGCGTAAAAGTTGGCAAATCTGCACCAATATCCTTAAAGATTTTAGCGAAAGTTGGCAGCAAGAATATGGTCATTGCGAAAAAAATCACGATCGCAATAAAGAACACAGTCTTCGGATAAGACATTGCCGAATTAATTTCAGCCTCCGTCTTGTGATTTTTTTCCATCATCACGGCCAGACGGTCTAGGGTTTCATCTAGCACCCCCCCGACTTCTCCCGCCGCCACCATACTGATAAACAGTTGGTCAAAAACATCAGGAAACTTAGCCATCGCCTCTGCCAAGTTTATCCCCTCCTGCACGTCAGCATTCATGCTCCTGAGTGCTCGCTTCAGTTTAGCATTAGAACACTGCTCGTGCAGCACAGAAAGGCATCTCACGATCGCCACCCCTGCATTAAACATAGCCGCAAACTGACGAGCAAAAATAGCCATATCCTTAACAGTAAGACTGGTAAGGTTATACTCAATTTGCTCCTGAATTTTACTGAAATCAAAGCCACCTTTCGGTTTTTGGCGGATAACGTTGGTAGCCACAGCTCACCTCTGAAAATTTATTAAAATTTATGACTCATCAGTCATCAGTAATTAATTCAGTTGGCAGACTCCTGACTAATGACTGCCGACTAAATTAATGAGCTCCTACCTTGGCGCCAACAGGTGCAGGGCCGATCAAGCGTTCGAGTTCGTCAGCCTTAGAAGCCTTGGCCATTGCCGATTCCCAAGTGACTTTACCGCTCTTGTAAAGTTCAGCGAGGGCCATTTCCATCGTCCTCATGCCCAATTTTGCCCCCATTTGGATTTGGGAGTAAATCATTGGAGTTTTGCCCTCCCGGATCAAGTTCGCCATAGCTGGAGTATTCACCATGATTTCCATAGCGCAGCAGCGGCCGCCCCCAACTTTTATTACCAAATTTTGGCTGCAAATTCCCACCAAAGAGTTAGACACCTGGGCGCGAACCTGGGGTTGTTGAATGGGCGGGAACACGTCCAAAATCCGATCGATCGTTGCAGCCGCCGAATTAGTGTGCAGCGTTCCCATCACCATGTGACCCGTTTCTGCCGCCGAAATTGCCAGACCGATCGTTTCCAAGTCCCGCATTTCCCCCACCAGAATTACATCAGGATCTTCGCGCAAAGCTGCTTTCAGCGCATTAGCAAAGCTCTTAGTATCTTCGCCCTTTTGGCGCTGGTGAAACAAACTCTTGATATTAGGAAACACATATTCGATGGGATCTTCAACTGTGAGAATGTGTTCCGCCCGCGTCCGGTTGACCAGATCCAACAAAGCCGCCATCGTAGTAGTCTTCCCGGAACCCGTTTGTCCCGTCACCAACAGCATACCCCTGGGTCTTTCCGTCAGATCCCGCAAAATTTGTGGCACGCCTAAAGCATCTGCATTAGGAATCTTAGAAGCCAGAGCCCGCATACAAGCAGCCCAAGCACCCCGCTCCCGGTAGACATTGACGCGGAACCGAGCCAATCCCCGAACCCCGTAAGCGCAGTCGAGTTCCCACTCCATTTCCAACTGCTTGCGCTGCATATTGTTGAGCATTTGGAAAATTAGGATCTGCACTTCCTCAGCAGACAGAATGTCGCCGTATTGCGTCTGAGGAGTTAGTTTACCGCTGACTCGGAAGAATATAGGCGCGCCCGCTTGGATGTGTATGTCCGAACCCCCTTGCTCTACCAGGGACTCCAGTACGTCTTCAATCATCAGACCCATAGATACCTCTCCTCGATCAAATTTATAGTTATTGACCAATCTAGCTCAGTTAACAGTCAACAGTTAATAGTCAACAGTTAACTGCTGAATCAATCCAAAAAGCGTGGCGTCAAGCAGTAAGGACAATCCAACATCTCCGGCTTCAATTCCGCCCGACAACTTTTGCAGGTAAGTCCCTGCTTGCGTTTGGCTTTCAGTTCAGCCTCCAGGCCCGAGTCAGTAAACGTCACCCGCTCGACTTCTTCAAAGGTAGTCGCGCCTTCCCGCACCAACTGCAAGCTGTAAGCCAACAACGTTTTCATCCCTTCTTCTACTGCTGCTTCCTTAATTTGCTCTGTAGGAGCTCCTTGAGTGATCAGAGTTTGAAGTCGCTCAGTATTTTTCAGGAACTCGTAAACCCCTACCCGTCCTTTGTAGCCTAGGCCGGCGCACTTGGTACAAAGTTGCTCGCGTTCTGCCAGTTCCTTCCTTTCCTCCACCGGTACAGTGTTGGCTTTGTAAACAGTTAGATCAATTTCTTGAGAAGCCGACAGACCGTACTTGCCGAGTTCTGCGGCAGTAGGCTGGTAAGGAATGCAGCATTTGTCGCAAACGCGCCGCATCAGACGCTGAGCCAACACGCCCAACAGAGCGGCCGAAACCATGAACGGTTCTACGCCCATTTCGGCCAAACGCGCGACCGCCCCGGCCGCGTCGTTCGTGTGCAGCGTCGTCAGCACCAAGTGTCCCGTCAAAGCAGCTTCCAGAGCCGTTTTTGCCGTTTCCTTGTCCCGCGTTTCCCCCACCAGCATCACGTCAGGGTCTTGCCGCAAAAATGCCCGCAGGATGTTGGAAAAAGTCAAGTCTTTTTCCCGAATTACTTGACATTGGGTAATTCCTGGCAAAGCATATTCGATCGGGTCTTCCGCCGTACTGATATTAACCCCCGGATCGTTCCGTTCCGCCAGAATCGAGTAGAGAGTAGTTGACTTGCCCGAACCCGTCGGCCCCGTCACCAAAATCAGTCCGAACGGACGGCTAGCACTCTCTCGCACTAAAGCCAGAGTTTCCTGGTCGGAGATTAACAAACCCAAGCCCAACTGAGTGCTGGAACTGTCCAAAATCCGCAGCACGATTTTTTCGCCGTACCGCGAAGGCAAGCTGTTCACCCGGAAATCCACCGTGCGTCCCTCAAATACCCGGCGGATGCGGCCGTCTTGAGCTTGGCGACGTTCGGCAATATCCAGGTTGGCAATAATCTTGAAACGAGCCGTAATCGATGCGACTACCTGCTTGGGAAACCGGAAATACTCTTGCAGCACCCCGTCTTTCCGCATCCGAATCCGCATGAACTCTTCTTGAGGTTCTACGTGGATGTCAGACACCTTTTCCGACAGAGCTTTAGCCAAAATGATATTGACCGCCTTAATTACCGGAGCGGCCTCAGCATCGTCCAAGGTGTTAGCTAGGTCTTCTTGGTCGGCACTCTCCTCTTCTAGCGAGAGTTCGCCAAAATCTCCCTCCCCTAAATCCATCTTTCTCTGCTTTTCGGCTGCTGCCATTTTGGCTGCTACCTTAACTTGGTCCTCTTGATAGGCAGAAGTTATGTCCTGATAGTCGTCTGGCGTAATCACCCGTCGCTGCAAAGCCAAGCCGTGAGGCTGTAAAATCCGCCGCAAATCTTCTATAGCGTTGAGGTTGTCGGGATCTACCATGGCTACTAAAACGGCCGCAGGCTCAGTTTCAGTCTTCGCTACGGGTAAAAACCGACCTTGGTGACAAATGTCGATCGAAATCTTCAACGCGTCGAGCATAACTCCGAGTTGCTCGTTAGACATTTCGCTCATCTCCGGGTCAAATGCTTCAACCCCGTAGACTATCTTCCGTTCAAACATCTGCTGCTTCTTGTAAAGTCGCAGCAATTCTGGGGGTAACGGCTGCCCGGTAAGTGCTTCTAATACCTCCGTCAAACGCTTGCCCGACTTCTGGCTTTCAATTTGAGCTTGCTTCACTTGCTCGCCGTTGACGTAACCCGACAGAATCATCTTGGTGAGAGCCGGAGGAAATTGGCTCACAGAAACTATGGATGTGGAGCGAAGCGGGGATGTGCTAGTCATAAAAAACACTCAATAGGTGGGAAACTCAGTCACAAAGAGTGCTGAGAGGAAAACCAAAGCGGGGTTTTAACCCCCATATTCTTTGCTTATGGATCAGCTATCATTTTCTTGCTCAATCCCTATCTCTCAAGTGTAAGCTCGCAGTCCCCTCTAAGCTTCGTCCACAAATTGAGGAGATGTTGGAGGGATTTGCCGGTGCTTGCAATCAAATCTTGTTCGTTGAGTGCTAAGTTGCTTACTTACCTGATTAACTTGCGGGATACTCTCGTTATAGCGTCAGGGCACATCACTTGGGGATTCCCCGTACCGGGAGAGAAAAGCGGGGCGGGGTGTGTCCCCTTCCCAGGCTAATTCTATTTTCCCAAATTGTTTGCTCAAATTACAGCGCCCGTGGTGACGCGGTTAGCTGTACTAAATTAAAGATGACCTATGTTCTGTGATGATAGCTTTTACGAAAGCCTCGATCGCCATTGTGAAATATATTTTGATTAATTATCTGCGATCGGTCACTGCCCGATCGTCGGCTGCATGAGCCCCCAGGGCAAATTTTGAGCAACTCTAGTTTTCGCTCACTAAATATTACTTTAATTCTACCCTGGTGTCCGAACCTTTGTGACGTAAGGTTGACGGTTCAAAAATCTTGGGAAGAGGCAAATTAGATATCAACCGTATTTACAGATGATCACCTCAGCGAGACCAACTAATCTCTCTCATTTTGCTGGCAAAAATTCGAGCCTTCAAGCGACTTCGGCGGTATTGGAGCCGAAAAACCACAGCCCCAATTCGCATCAAGATTAACAACCTAGTATCTGAGTTACACAAGTACACAGCTAACTACTTAGTCACTCAATACAAATTCCTTTTTCTCCAGAGTTGGAAAACTCAGCAAATGGTAAAATATGCCAGCCTTAGCTTGCGACTAAAACAGCCTGACAGATGATAACTTTAAGTCACTATCGTTTTAAGTAAACCTTGAAACATCAAGCCTCCTAGGTGGGAAATGTTGTAGTAGATTTAACTGAAAAATATACTTATAAAAATTGTTGTAAATGCGATCGCGTTAATTAAAAATGAGGAACCAACAAACGTTGGGTTGCCCCCAGTGCTGCCATATTATACGTAAATATCTAAACGGGCCTTTGAATATTTTATGGAAAGCTTTGAGCAATGTCTCCAGAGCTGGCGAGTTGTCCTCTTTTCACATTTTGCCATACACAGTCAATTCGAGTCCTCTAGATTTACCGGGTTAACTGTATCTGCTAGAATTGATAGGGTTCTGTCGCGCAGCTTTTATGATTGACGAGGAAAAACAGCAAGATCAAGATCCTAGCTCAACTGGGGAAACCACCCCAGAGGGTTCGCCAATGGGAAGCGAAAATCCGGCGGCATCAGGAAACTCGAACGAATCGGCGGATTGGGAGCTCGAACTTGCTCGAGCTTATCAAAGTGCTCAGGGCGATCGCACCCCAGCAAACGCATCGGGGTCTACCGTCACCGGCAGTTCAACAAACAGTCCGACTGCAGACGCGGCGGAGCCTTGGAAGAAGGAACTGGCCCAGGTAACCGAGGAAAAAGAGGCTTTAAAAACTCAGTTGCAAGCCGCATCCGCTCAACTAGAAGAACTGAAAAATCAAAATCTCCGCCTAGCAGCAGATTTTGAAAACTTCCGCAGGCGTACCCAAAAGGAAAAAGAAGAGCTAGATTTACAGGCAAGGTGTCTCACGATCAAACCCCTGTTGCCGGTAATTGACAATTTCGAGCGCGCTCGATCGCACATCAAGCCGCAAACCGATGGCGAAATGAACATTCACAAAAGCTACCAAAGCGTTTACAAGCAAATGGTAGACGGCCTCAAGCAAATCGGGGTTTCTCCGATGCGCCCCGAAGGTGAACAGTTTGACCCCAACCTCCACGAAGCTCTGCTGAGCGAGCCAACTGACGAACACGAGGAAGGAACAATTATCCAAGAACTAGAACGCGGCTACATTCTGGGCGATCGCGTCTTGCGGCACGCCAAAGTGAAAGTTGCAGCGGCTGGGCTATCTGTGGTAGCCTCAGATGAAAATCCCGATAGTTCAGAAGGTTAATCGGGATACAAGCTACTGCATTCCTCAAAGTCACTGACCCCCGAATAGAATTCGGGGGTTCCAAGGTGGCAGACTCACCAAATTAATTAAAGATGACTAAAAGCAGGTCAGCGCTTGATCCAAAAATTCTGAAAAATGTTTTTACCAGTCTTTGATATTGCTTTAGGACATCAAGTTTATTTCCTACAAATCTAGTCTGGGAATGCTTGTTTAAACAAGCTGAGTCGTTTTTCATCTCCCAACCTGTAGTTGGAGATTTCCAAACATCCCACAAAGTTTTATGAGGCGCTATGGGAAAAATTATTGGAATTGACTTAGGCACGACTAACAGTTGCGTAGCTGTGTTAGAGGGCGGTAAACCCGTCGTGATCGCCAATTCCGAGGGCGGGCGCACAACTCCGAGTATAGTAGGATTTGGCAAGGCGGGCGATCGCTTAGTAGGTCAATTGGCCAAGCGACAAGCTGTAACTAATGCTGTAAATACTGTCTACAGTATCAAACGATTTATCGGACGGCGGTGGGACGACACGGAAGAAGAACGAGCCCGAACTCCCTATACCTGCATAAAAGGCAAAGACGATACCGTTAACGTCCAAATTCGGAACAAGGTTCACACTCCCCAAGAAATCTCGGCAATGGTACTCCAAAAGCTCAAGCAAGATGCTGAAGCTTATTTGGGACAAACTGTTACCCAAGCCGTGATTACAGTGCCAGCCTACTTCACAGACGCCCAACGGCAAGCTACTAAAGACGCCGGTACGATCGCGGGCCTAGAAGTCCTGCGGATCGTCAACGAACCGACGGCGGCAGCCCTTTCCTACGGGCTGGACAAGCAAAATATAGAACAGAAAATCTTGGTCTTTGACCTGGGCGGCGGTACTTTCGACGTTTCGATCCTGCAACTGGGAGACGGAATTTTTGAAGTCAACGCTACCTCCGGTAACAACCATCTCGGAGGAGATGACTTTGACGACTGCATAGTCCAGTGGCTGGTAGAAGCTTTCCGGACTCAAGAAGGCACTGACCTCTCACAAGACAAAATGGCCTTGCAGCGCCTCCGAGAAGCTGCCGAAAAAGCGAAAATCGAACTCTCCAACCGAGAATCTACCTCAATCAATCTGCCCTTCATCTCTTCTGACGAGAAAGGGCCGAAGCATTTGGAAATGGAACTCTCCAAAGCTCAGTTTGAAAAACTGGTCGCTCATTTGGTGCAAGCGACGATCGATCCGGTGACTCAAGCCCTCAAAGACGCAAGTTTGACCCCCAAAGACATAGACAGAATTATTTTAGTGGGAGGCTCAACCCGGATTCCGGCAGTTCAAAAGGCAATTAGCAAGTATTTTGGGGGCGTTTCTCCTGATAAATCCGTCAATCCCGACGAAGCTGTAGCGGTAGGCGCGGCAATTCAAGCTGCGGTGTTGGGTGGTGAAGTCAAAGACTTGCTGCTGCTCGATGTGACGCCGCTCTCACTGGGACTCGAAACCTTGGGCGGGGTGTTCACCAAAGTAATCGAGCGCAATACAACTATTCCCACCAGTCGATCGCAAATGTACAGCACGGCGGCAGACGGGCAAACCTCGGTAGAAATTCACGTGCTCCAAGGCGAGCGGGCATTGGTTAAAGACAATAAAAGTCTCGGCAAGTTCCTGCTCAAAGGCATTCCCCCAGCTCCCCGCGGCGTACCTCAAATCGAAGTTACCTTTGAAATTGATGCCAATGGCATTCTCAAAGTGGCTGCTGAAGACAAGGGCACCGGAAAAGAACAAAGCATCCAAATTTCCAATACAGGGGGATTGAGCGAAACCGAAGTCGAGCGGATGCGACAAGAAGCCGAACTTTACGCCGACGAAGACATCAAGCGCGCTCTACTCGTCGAACTCAAAAATCAAGCTGACTCCCTCGTCTATAATTGTGGTGTAACTTTAAAAACCAACGCGCAACTGCTGAGCGACGAGCTCAAGGCAGAAGCGGAAACAGCCGCAGCAGCCTTGCGAGCAACGATGACTAACCCCGACATCACAGTCGAGGAACTCACGCCCGCAATCGAATCTTTCAAGCAACTGCTATACTCGCTGGGGACAGCAGTCTACGACCAAGCCCGCAGCGGGGTAGCCCCGTCAGGATCTGTTGGTGAAAGCGAGATGATGTCAGAAGTAGAATCATCAGAACCAGAAGAGGTTAAAGCGGACGACGACAGTATTTTGCTGGAAGAAGAGCTGCTGGTGGCGCCCCAAGCTCCGCCGGAACCAAAGCCGGAACCAAAGCCGGAACCAAAGCCGGAACCAAAGCCGGAATCAAAGGCGGCATCAAAGGCGGAATCCAAGCCGGAACGACAGTCAAAACGACAGTCAAATCCACAGTCAAGTCCACAGTCAAATCCACAGTCAAAACAAAAACAGAAGGTTCCCGAACCAGAAGTTGATGATATGAATCCTTTCCTTTAAAACTGAAAAGCTAAAAATTAAAAGTTAACAATTAACAATGAGAATTTTTAACTTTTAATCTGTAATTTCAGGAAAGGTCGCCCGTTTCTTTTTCGTACACTTTTTGTTATTTACCTCCAGGCAAGCAGCTCTATGGCCGGTGATTACTATGAAATATTAGGCGTTTCTCGCAGCGCAGACAAAGAAGAAATTAAGCGTGCTTACCGCCGCCTAGCTCGCAAGTACCATCCAGATGTCAACAAAGAACCCGGTGCCGAGGAGCGGTTTAAAGAAATTAACCGCGCCTATGAGGTACTCTCAGAACCAGAAACCCGCGCCCGTTTCGACCGTTTCGGCGAAGCAGGCGTCAGCGGTGCAGGTGCACCGGGGTTCCAAGACTTTGGTGACAGCTTTGCCGATATTTTTGAAAGCTTCTTTCAGGGTTTTCAGGGAGGCGTCGGTGGCCAACAACAGCAAGGTCGCAGGCGCAGCGGGCCGGTGCGCGGAGACGATTTGCGACTCGATTTGCGGCTGGATTTTCGGGAAGCAGTGTTTGGTGGGGAAAAAGAACTCCGCATCAAGCATCTAGAAACCTGCGAAACTTGCACCGGGACTGGCGCCAAACCGGGAACCAGACCCCAAACCTGCTCGACTTGTACCGGCAGTGGTCAAGTCCGACGTGCTACCCGCACTCCTTTCGGCAGCTTTACTCAAGTTTCAGTTTGCCCCACTTGCAACGGCACCGGGCAAGTGATTGAGGATAAGTGCGAAACTTGCGGGGGCCGGGGCCAGAAAGAAGTGATGAAAAAGCTGAAAATCACAATTCCGGCTGGAGTTGACAACGGTACTCGCTTGCGCGTTTCCAATGAAGGGGATGCCGGCAAACTGGGCGGGCCGCCCGGGGATCTTTACGTGTTTTTGGCCGTAAATGAAGACCCGCTATTTAAGCGCGAGGGTACTAACGTTAGCTCGGAAGTTAAGATTAGTTATTTGCAAGCAATTTTAGGGTGCCGGTTGGAAGTGGAAACCGTAGACGGGCCGACGGAATTGTTGATTCCTAGCGGAACTCAGGCGAATACTGTTCTGACTCTTGAGAAAAAAGGGGTGCCTCGGTTGGGAAATCCAGTCAGTCGCGGCGATCATTTGATTACGGTGTCTATTGACATTCCGACTAAGGTGACGGCTGAAGAACGGGAATTGCTGATGCAGCTTGCTAAGCTGAAGGGCGATCGTACCGGTAAAGGCGGCTTGGAAGGGTTTCTGGGTAATTTGTTTCAGAAATAAGCAATTTTTGACACCACTTGGTGTCAAATTTTCCTGTTTGAGGATTCCCCGGCAATTTGTTTTAGTATCTGTCAAAAAATTGTGTGGAATTGCTCACAAAAATCTCAGGTGGGACGCTTCCTAGGCATTCGGTTTCAGTAGCGCTCAAAAAAGTGAGCGCAATTGCGCTCACTTTTTTCAGAAAGAATAATATTCTGTGTCCAATTGGACACAAAATTTTAGATTTTCCAGTGTCCATGCAACTTATTTAAAAAACTAAGGCTTTCAGGATTGGAGATTGCAAAAAGCATCATGAATTCAACATCGAAAATTGAAACTCCCAAATCCCCAGATGCCAAAATCGATCTGCGGGGTACCCCGTGTCCTCTGAATTTTGTTCGCACTAAACTGCGCTTGGAGCAAATGGCACCGGGTGCTGTTTTGGAAGTGTGGCTGGATGCTGGGGAGCCGATCGAACAAGTGCCCGATAGTCTCAAAATGGAAGGCTACCAGATTCTGGAAACGCAATTTGTCGCGGATGAGCCGGAGTCGGGCTTTTTTTCAATGAAAGTGCAGCGCCCAGAAGACAAGGAAGCAGGATGAGCCTGAATTCGCCCTCGATCGTCGGTACTGTAATTGCTGTTCAGGCTAACTTCTACCAAGTGAGGTTAGATCCCGAAGTCTCGATTGACGGGAAAAATGCTCCCCTCGCTGATTCTCCGACTCTCCTGTGTACTCGTCGCACTCGACTGAAAAAAATTGGTCAACAGGTGATGGTGGGCGATCGCGTGGTGGTAGACGAACCGGACTGGACTGACCGCCGGGGAGCAATTTCTGAAGTCTTCCCGCGCCAAACAGAACTCAACCGCCCGCCTGTAGCTAATGCCGATCGCATTCTCCTTGTTTTTGCCCTTGCTGAACCAGACTTAGATCCCGCGTCATTAACTCGGTTTTTAGTCAAGGCCGAATCTACAGGTTTAGAAGTGAGTTTGTGCCTGAACAAATGCGATTTGGTCACGCCCCAGGAGTTGGAACAGTGGCGCGATCGGCTTTCAGGCTGGGGGTACGAACCAATGTTTATTAGCGTCCGCAGCGGTGCCGGAGTTCAGGAAGCCCCCGCTAACGATCAAAATGAAGTTTCTGGATCGGAACCAGGTTTCCATGACTTAGTGGAGAAAATAGAGCCATCTATGCTCAGTTCTGAGGATAACCCCGAAGTTCCAAATTCGCTCAAGCCGTTACATCCGTTAAAGCCCGTACATAGCCCGTTGCCGAACTTGCTTCTAGACCACTTGCAAGGGAAAATAACGGTAATTTGTGGCCCTTCTGGGGTTGGCAAGTCCAGCTTGATCAACCAACTGATCCCGGCCCTGAACCTACGAGTGAACGCTGTTTCCGGCAAGCTCGGCCGCGGGCGCCATACGACTCGCCACGTCGAACTATTTGAACTCCCCGGCGGCGGACTTTTGGCCGATACTCCGGGCTTTAATCAGCCGGCTCTCGAATGCGATCCCTCAGAATTAGCGGAATATTTCCCAGAAGCGCGCCAGAGGCTGGCTTTGGGTAGCTGCCAGTTTAGCGACTGTTCGCACCGAGACGAGCCTAACTGTGTCGTGCGGGGCGCTTGGGAGCGCTATGAGTATTACTTGCAGTTTCTCGAAGAGGCGATCGTCCGCCAACAAGCTCTGCAAAACTCCAGCAGCGCCGAATCGAGTTTGAAGCAGCAAACCAAGTCTGATGGTACGCAGCATTACGAACCGAAGCTGCAAACTAAAAAATATCGCCGCTCTTCCCGCCGCCTTCAACACCAGTCACTCCAAGATATGTGTCAAGACTTAGAGGAATTGTGAGGAAGTCGCCGCCCATGGCCTGCAGGCGCTAGAAAACCGTACCCAGACTTACCCCGAAACTGGGTTCGAGCGAGGAAAATATAGAGGTTGCACTCCTCGGACCCCGTTCCCATGCAGCCGGTGTCTTTAGTGGCGAGGGCGTAAGTCCTGAGTACATTAATAGCTAAAATTAAATGGCCTTAGATTTGTTAAAAAAAGTAGAACAGAAGCAAAAGTTAGCGGGTACTGCAGGAGCAAAAATATTGTGAATATTCAAGAACTGTTTGAAAAAGGTGGCCCCGCCATGTGGCCCCTGTTGCTGTTATCGATTCTATCTTTGAGTACAATTATCGAGCGCTTGTGGTTTTGGGCGAGCCTCCTGAGCAAAGAAAAGCAGATAGTTAACCGTATTCTGGAAGCGGCTCGCAGCGATTGGGGGGCGGCTAACGAGATTGCCAGACAAGCTAACCGACAGCCGATCGGGCGATTTCTTTCTGCACCCCTGCGGCTCTACAATCCCGAACCAGATTTATTTCGACTCGCACTCGAAGCGGCAGCCGATGAAGAGTTGGCTTCGATGCGTCGCGGTGACAAAATCTTAGAAGCTACGATCGCTCTAGCCCCTTTGCTGGGCTTGCTGGGAACAGTTCTGGGCTTGATTAACTCGCTCAGTTCTATCCGTCTGGGCGACATCGGCACGGCGGCAACAACTGGCGTAACTTTGGGGATTAGCGAGGCGCTGATCACGACTGCTACTGGAATGATAGTAGCAATTTTTACCTTGGCGTTTTATCGGATATTTCAAGCTTTTTTGTTCAACCAGGCAAAAATATTTCGCAAAGCTGGAAATGAATTGGAATTGCTTTACAGGCAATACTGGCCTGCAGCTAATGCTAAGGGTCGAGCACCCGGTGCAGAATACAGCAATTCTTCTTTTGGTGCAGATGGTTTGAACAGGCGTTCTCTCAATTCTCAAGAATCGGGAGAACGGAATCGGGAGCCGAAATTGAAAGGTTCCGATCCGGCTGAAGATTCACCTTCTAATAATTAGAACCAAGGAGAACTGATGAAGATTAATCTAGATACTCCTGCTGAAGAGGCTCGGATAGACCTGGTGCCTTTAATTGACGTGATCTTTTGCATTCTGACGTTTTTTCTCCTGGCGGCTTTGCAACTGACTCGGCAGCAAGCCATTAATGTGGATTTGCCTAAAGCGAAGACAGGACAAGTACAGATGCGAGAGATGCTGATTGTCAGCATTGATGATTTCGGTCAAACTTATATCGACCAATTGCCTGTTAATTACCAACAACTCGATCGAGTTTTAAAGAGTTTCCAAAGTAAAAATCCTACGGGTTTGATGGTGCTGTACGCTCCTCAGAATGCGAGATATGCCAAAGTTGTGGAGGTTTTAGACAAATTGAGAGAGGTAGGGGGCGATCGAGTTGCCCTGGCAACTCTTCCTAGTTCGGCTCCCTCCCCGCTGCCGAATTCCTCGCTTCCCAATTCTGGCATTCCTGCGGCACCTGCGATCGGCAATTCCGGTCAACCCCTGCCGTCTCCTGTGCCTCCTGGGCAGCAACAGTTCAATCCCAATCAGTTTCAATCTCCTCTCCCCGCTCCTGGGCAGCAGCAGTTCAATCCCAATCAGTTTCAATCTCCTCTCCCGGCTCCACAGCAGCCTAGCAACTTTGGGGCAAATCAGGGCATTCCTCCTGTTTCGCCTGCACCCGCTGCTCCCAATTTCAGACCCGGAGCGGCCACTCCACCCCAGGATGGCCGGCCCTCGAATTAGCTAGAAGGAAGAAGGGAGAACAGAGAAATAGAAATTCTCCGACTCTCCCCATCTTCCGCTCCACTCATCTTCCACTCTCCCCATCTTCCTCATTTTCCAATCTCCCGCTCTCCTGATCTTCCAATCTCCCCATCTTCCACTCTCCTCATCTCCTGATCTTCCAATCTCCGCCTCTCCCCCTCTCCTCATTTCCCCCTCTCCCCTCGCGGAGAGAAGCTCCGCCCGATTTGGTATAAAGGGCTTCAATTCTTTTGGTTCGTACTGAGCCTTTTTCCTCTTGACAAGTAGATACAGTTGTATATGCCTGCAGAAGGAACTTTTGCAGACATCTCGCCATCTCTCTCCCTAAGTAAGTTCTTTCCTGGGACAGATGGTAACTTTGTCAAATGATTGTTACCTTTTGTAATATAGACTAAAGCCAGATGGGCCATCGGGCATCCCGAAACCAACGGTCGATCGCTGAAACAAGTTACAAATCTGGTTAATCCAGGTGTTCACTTTTAAGTCACCTTTACTTACAGAGGAGTCAAAGTCATGAGCCAACCAGCAGAATTGTCTTTGGAACAGCAATTTAGCCTGTGTTCCTTCAAAACACAGGTAAGTGACATGAGCCGCGAACAAGCTCAAGAGTTTTTGGTCAAGCTTTACGAGCAAATGATGCTTCGGGAAACCATGTACCGCCATTTTTTGAAACACCACTGGGGTTTAGAACCTAACCCAGGCGTTGAGTAACAAAGAGTCGCAGTCGGCGACCTCCGTCTCTTACTCTCTTCCCTCAGGCGGAAAGGAGTTGGGGGTGATGGGGCGTCACTCGAAGGCAGAAGGTAGAAGACCTGTATAGAGACTTGAGGAAAATTAGACAGTTTCTTTGTGGATTTCACTCGAATTGCGGAGTAAAACTAAGCATTTTGTCGATCTACCACAGGAGAGCGCAAAAATAATTTATGGCGCCTAGACTCGAAAAGTGAATAACTATTAATAATAATGGTTAATTTTTTAACCAATTAAAATTTTTAACAAATTCAATATATTTGTCTTTAGTGGCAGCGGATGAGGTTTGACAACAATGGTGCTAGTCGGACATCTGAGCGCGACCTCCGACTAGCCAAACCTTCAATTTTCACATCAAACCCTAGAACTCGCAAATGTGGACTCTAGAAAGAGTTATTCCCCCTGACGTTCCAGAGTCGCCTCGATTGTATTCGTCAAGTAATGACCAGACATGATGCCGCTAGATTGGTAGTAGCGGTTGTCATCAACCCGGTGAAGGGTGTCAAAACCCGTCCGCCGCTGGCGTTCGTCTCCCAATACCCAATAACGCTGGACGATCGACTGGGGAGCAATCCAACCTTCGCCCTCGACGCGGCCGAGTTCGCTGTGTTGGAGTACAAACGTATACTGCCGTTCATCGCTGTTGAGGTGTCCTCGGTACTGCAAAATAATCTCTTCGCGATCGCCTCCAGGAAATACGAGCTTTGTCACCATACTGAACCAATCTGTTCGGTTCCAGCTCACTAAAGTTTTGCCTTTAACCGTAATTGGCACGCCATTGCGCTCAATCCAGCTTCCTTCGAGCGTCCATTGGCCAGATTCCATTAAAAACGTGTGAGCCACAGTGCTGTTCCTATGCTTTTCCTGCTGGCTACAATGCTGGTGCAACAACGCACAGCCGTTGTCCCTCAGACTCTATGCTATCACGCCCAACTGTGCCAACAAGAGTTAATTTCTCCTAAAAGTACCGGTGTCCGGGCACCAGTAACTTGAGGCAGATTGCCGGGAATGCCCCGAACCCGCCATGCGGCTAAAACCGCGAAAGCTATCGCCTCTTTAAAATCTACATTCAAGCCTGCCTCTGAAGTAGTCAACACTTGCACTGGATGCAATTGAGATTGCAATCGGCGTTTTAAGTAGAGATTGTGGCTGCCGCCCCCGCATAGTAAAACTCGATCGGGCATAGCCGGTAAAAAAGTTTGGTAACTGTGAACGATCGAGGCAACAGTCAGTTCTGTCAGAGTAGCCAGCACGTCAGCAGGACTGAGGTTGTAACCTTGGGCCTCGACCAAACACCTGTCAAAATAGTCTACACCAAATAGCTCTCGCCCCGTTGATTTCGGCGGTGCTTGGCGGAAGAACTCTGATGCGAGCCAATCCTCGACTAAAGCTTGACAGGGAGTTCCCGATGCCGCCCAAGCTCCACCTTCGTCGATCGTCTTAGTGCCCCCTGAGAAGTGCTGTACTGCCAAATCTAACAGGGAATTCGCCGGGCCTGTATCCCAGCCCGATATGCCCTCCCCAAGACTGAAAATCTCAGACTCGTCATTGTTTTCCCCTTTTCCTCTTGCCGGAAGATAGGTAACATTGCCAATTCCCCCCAGATTTTGGATGCAGAGGCTGATGTTGGGTTCCGCCAGCAGGCAGGCATCAACTATGGACACTAAGGGTGCTCCTTGACCCCCTGCAGCAATGTCTGCCGAGCGAAAGTTACTCACAGTAGTAATTCCTGTCAATTCCGCAATTAGCGCGCCCCGCCCAAGTTGCAAGCTGTAGCCCATTAACGCACCGGCGCTGTCTTTCTGGGCTTTCCCAGCAGGTCGGTGGTAGACGGTTTGACCGTGAGAGCCGATTAATTCGGCTATATCATATTCTGCTTGAATTGTCAATGCCGCCGTGGCAAATTCTTGAGCGATGGCATCATCTAATTGGGCTAGTTCAGCCATTGACAAAGCTGAGCCACTGCAAACTGAGAGAATTTGCGATCGCAAATTAGCAGGATAAGGGAAAGTCTTGCCTGCGACCAATTGCACTTTCAAGTCTGTGTGGGAACCGACCACATCCACCAAAGCAGCATCAATGCCATCCACCGAGGTGCCGCTGATCAAACCGATAACGCGGGTCATTCAATTTTAGATTTTAGATTTTAGATTTTAGATTTTTCGATTTTAGATAGTCGGGTGCGATCGGGCGATCGAATATTATTTGAGGTCGATCGTCACGATCACCACAGTAATATTATCGCGTCCACCTTTCTCCTTAGCTGCTTGAATTAAAGCATTTGCAGCGCCCTCGCAGGCGCGAATCGACTTCAGAGGCGAAGCAATCAAAGGATCGGAAAGTTCTTCAGTCAAGCCATCGCTGCAGAGCAGCAAGCGATCCCCAGGCTGCACGTCCACCGGCAAAATATCTATCTCCCGCAAATCATCGCGGCCCAAACACTGGGACAAAACGTGACGCCAAGGATGAGTGCGAGCCTGGTCGGGAGTTAGAGCCTTTCTTTTGACAGCCTGAGCCACCCAAGTCTGGTCTTCAGTAATCTGTTCCAAGCGAGAGCCGTGCAGTCGGTACAACCGAGAGTCCCCGATATTAGCGCACCAGGGTCGGCCCTCATCCCTAAACATTAGAACCACAGCCGTAGTTCCCATATCAGCACGCTCGGGGTGGTCGAGCTGATCCGTCAAAATAGCTTGATTGGCAATTAAAAAAGCCTTTTCCAACAACAGCGGAGAATCCTCAGGCCCTTCCCAATGTTCGAGCAAATAAGATTGAATCGCCTGAGTCGCAATCCGGCTGGCTTCTTGACCTCCGGCGTGTCCTCCCATTCCATCGGCCACTATGAAAAATCGCCCATCAGAGTCTATGTAGTACGAATCCTGATTTACGGAACGAACTAGCCCTGTGTCTGTCTTACCTGCGAAAGAGCGTTTCATAGATTGGGTGATTGGACTCATCGAAGTTGAAAGCTTGATTTAATTGGGTGAGATGTTTTCTTCCAAAACTTAAATCCCGAACGGCAGTTGAAATTTCTGCACCCCACGAGCGCGAGTTTTGGAAAAATTGCACTTCCTTGACCTCATATTGTAGATCGTATGATGGTAATCCCATCTTAAAATTTTGCTAAATCCAGTAAATTCAGCAGCACCTGCAAAACAAGACTCGATTTCTACCCAAAATCCGAGGTTTGGCTGGCGAAAAATCTAGGTAGCAACTGGGTTTTTAGCCTCACAGCGCGTAAATATTGTAAATTTCAGCAATCTGTGGTCAGCCAGCAAAAACTTAACATTCGATGTCAAATTTTTGCTGGCGAGAAATCTCAAACCTGAAATTTCCCATCTCAAATTGCACAATTATGACATCCTGTCTAAACGATCGATCCGCTTGAACAAACGCAGCATAGCAAACCCTGCACCCGCCGCCAGCACGGCAACAGCGACAGCCGGCCAGACTTGATTGCTGACAAACAAAATTGTCGCCGACAAAGTAAAAGCACTCATCAGCAAAGCATAATTCGTGCCCATTTGAGCGCTGCTCATGCGGCGAAGCAAGCGCTCTGTTTCTGCAGAACGGACGCGAATCCGCAAATCTCCCTGTTCGAGTTTATCAATAGTCTCCTCAATCCGGCGGGGCAAACCCAAAGCACTCGAACTCACCTGAGCCGCCTGACGGCCGATTTCGTTAAAAATGCTGCTACTTGTATCATGGCCATTTCCATTAGTCATAAGCTGCATGGCAAAAGGTTGTGCCACCTCCATAAAGTTGAACTCGGGATCTAAACCTCGGCCCACCCCTTCGATTGTGGAAAAAGCTCGCATTACAAAAGTAAAAGTAGCTGGGAAGCGAAAAGGTTGGTTGTAGGCAATATCGTAAAGGTCGTCGGTAATTGCGCTCACAGACTGATTTTCAAAAGGCTTGTCCATGAAATTGTCCAGCATATACTGGATGCTGCGGCGCACCGGACTCATATCACCCGTAGGCACCAAAGCTCCCAAATTGATCAGAGAATCCATAATCCGCTGTCCATCCTTGGAAGCAATGCCGTAGAGCGTCTCCATCAGTCCTTCGCGGACGTTCGACTGGATTTGCCCCATCATGCCAAAATCGTAGAAAATCAGACAACCGTCAGCACTAACAGCGATGTTGCCGGGGTGTGGGTCAGCATGGAAAAAGCCGTCGTTGAGCAACTGGCGCAAATAAGCTTTTGCCCCCAACTGAGCGATTAATTTACGATCGATACCGGCCGCTTCCAAAGCTTCGTAGTGGCTGATTTTAATCCCCGGCAGGTATTCCAAAGTCAGCACTCGCGGAGCCGCGTACCGCCAATAAACCCTCGGCACCCGCACCCAGTCACAGTTGCTAAAATTGCGGCGAAAAGTATCAGCATTGCGGCCTTCATGGAGATAGTCAATTTCGAGCCACAGAATGCGACAGCATTCCTCATAAATCCCCATCCAATCTCGGCCGTAGCCCCACTTAGGATGGTTTTGAAAGTAGCGGGCAATTCCCTTAAGAATTTGCAAATCGATCTCGAACAGCTTCCGCAGTCCCGGTCGCTGTACCTTGACCACCACCTCCGGGCCCGAATGCAGTTGAGCTTTGTGTACCTGACCCAGACTTGCAGCGGCCAGGGGTACTGGGTCAAAGCTGCGGTAGAGTTCTTGAACTGTCTTGCCCAAATCTTGCTCGACAATTACCTCTAACTGCTCGTAGCTGAAAGCAGGGACTTTATCTTGCAGCTTAGAAAGTTCCTCCACAAACTCTGCTGGGAACAAGTCGGCGCGGGTGGAAAATAACTGCCCAACTTTAATGAAAGTCGGTCCCAACTCCAAGAGTGTTTCTCGAACCCAGATAGCTTGAAAGCGGCGCCGGGCAACTTTCTTTTCTTCAGTCACGCCTCCCCAGTAGCTCCAATTTTTGCTGTCGAGCCACAGCGAAGCCAGCCAGAGCAAAACAAAGGCCCAAATGTCGAAGAAGCGCCGCTTCCGGGAGTATTTTTCGCGATTCCAGCGATAAGCTTTACTTTTGTAGGATTTACTAGCAGTTTTTGGCTCATCGGCTTCGCCAGTGTGCTTGGGGGAGCGCTGGCGATTAACAGAGTCATCAAGGAGAGCAGACACTTGGGTTCCCAAATTGCTTATTTTATGTTGTTGCTTTGATTGAAAGTAGGAGCGCAGGAGCGCAAAGCAATGCGCTCACGTAGTAAATAATAGTTGTGATCGAATCGAGCGCTAGGGCAAACTGCTGCGGTAGCGCTGCAATTCCGATCGCACCAGAGCCACTTCGGCGCGCAGCTCGTCAATAGTCGCTTGCAAATCAGCAGGATGGATGTCTTGAATGGTGGTGGTGCTTGCAGTGCCAGTTCTGTTCTGCATCGCCTCATCCGAAGCTCTATTTGCCCGTTCCACAACTCGATCTGTGAACTGTCGCAAGCGTTCTCTTTGTTCTGCGTCAAATTTGCCGAGTTCAGAGAAAGCGTTGGTTGCTGCGCTTTCTAATTGCTCGTACAGTGCTTCGGCAAGTGCTCTGCCTACAAAAAAAGCATGAACTGGGGGTTTACTCATAAAAAATCTCTGTGCGCTTCCGCAACAAATTATAACTTGCTTGTCCCCGATGATGCTTGCTCCCAAAGGAAGGAAGTTTGGGGGAATTGACTCTCCCACCCCTTTGTCGGGGATGGGATTGTTGAGAGTTAGAACAGTCTAAGGCGCCACGGCTTAGCACAAAAGCCTCGCTTACACTGGCTCAAATTCGAGGTTGGGGTTGCTTTGTACCAAAATGTTTGCAGCTTGGCAGTATTAATACGCGACATCACACCACCTCAGCGCCGCGCACATATTCTAACATAATTTAAATCAAAATAGAAAACCGTCCTGCATTTTTTTGCGGCCATTTGGATTGCAGAGGAAATAGGAAATATTCGATAAACTCAGACAGCGACTGTTGGGATTTTCAGATTCGACCGAAGTTTTTAGAAGATAGTCGTTGGCTAGGTAGGGCCTTATTATCTCAACTACTGAGCGGATATTTGCTGACTCATAAAACCAAGTATTTGTCCCCACTTTGAACCAACAAAAACCATACTAATTTGTCGCAGGTTCGGGAAAAGGCATCGTGGGATCTGCTACAGGGGGTGGTGAATCAGGTGCGATCGAACTATCTGAATTGTTGCCACTGCCGCTCGGTATCGCAGGCTCAGGCGATCGCTCGATGGGCGAGGCTATTACTGGCGGCGCGGATTCCGACGGCGGCAAGGTTTCAGCGCTAGCACTCTCAGGGGCAGGCGGGGCGGGCGCGGCGGGCGGTTCTGCAGGCAGGGGCGCAACTTCTGGTACTGGTGCGGCTTCTGGTTGGGGCTCAGGCTCGATTTCGGTTTGAGGCTCTGGAATGGGGGACTCAGAAGGCTCCTCTGCGGGTTCGGGCGTCGGCGATGGCTCAGGTTCCGGTTCGGGTTCTGGGGCGGGAGTTTCCTGGCTTGGAGACTCAGAAGGTTGTGCGCTCGTTTCTGAGGGATCGTCGATCTGTTCGGGAATGTTGGTGCTGTCTAAGGAGGGTTTGGGGAGCTTGTTGAGTTCGATCGGGTAGAGAGGGCTGCTTTCGACAGACGGCTGCCCGAACATCGGCCCTGACAAATCGCGGGATTTGAGCAAATCTTCCAGAGATGGGAAGGATTCAATTTTGGGACGATTGCTGAGACTGGTGCTGTTGTAGTGCCATGCTAGGTCAAAACCCATCCAGCCTGCAATTGCAGCCGTTACGAGAAACGCCAGAAAAGTCAACTGCGGCGGGGGAGGTGCGGGCAATCTTAGACTTTGCTTGCCTTTTCTTTTTACTGATACTCGCTCTGTTTCTTGCAGCATGGTGAGCCAATTTTCCACTGTCTGAGGGCGGTTGTGGGGGTCGATTTCGAGTCCCTGAAGGATGGCTCGCTCGATTCTTGGGCTGAGGTTGGGCTGAAATTGCCGTAACTCAGTCAAGGGAATGCGATCGCGCAGGGGTGCTGCTACGGGCGCCACGCCGGAGAGTAAGTAGTAGAGGGTGGCTGCGATCGCGTAGATGTCAGTGGCCGGTGTACATTTACCGTCATAGAGGTATTGTTCGAGCGGCGCGTACCCGGGGGAGAGCAAGTTAGTGTGGGTTTGTTTGGTGCCGGCGGTAAAGCCGCGGGCAATTCCGAAATCTATTAACATTACTACGTGAGAATCGGCTCGCCGGATAATATTTTCTGGATTGATATTTCCGTGCAGCAATCCGCTGTGGTGCACTGTACTTACGGCTGAGGCTATTTGCCGAATATAGTGAAGGGCCTGGGCTTCTGACAGCGGCTGATCGGTTTCGACTATTTGGGCGAGAGTTTGGCCCGGAATGTAGTCCATTGCAATAAAAGACTGTCCGGCTTCTTCAAAAAAGTCGATTACCCTGACTATGTTGAAATGCTGACACCGCGATCGCCGTTGGGCTTCGGCAATAAACTGCTGTTGAAATTGGGCAGATTCTGGGTGTTGGCGCAGACTTTCGTTGAGGGTTTTGAGTACGACGGTTTGGTTTAAATGGGTGTGGATAGCTCGGTAAGTGATGCCGAACCCTCCTATCCCTAAAGTCGCGTTAATTTTGTATTTGCCCTGTTGCAGGACTGTTGCTGGCGCTAAGTTCATCTTCAGTTGATGCCGTTTCCCAAACTATGCTACCGCCTTTGGGTTATTTCGCAGAGTTAGGGGTGAGGTTCGATCGGCGCCCTAGTTTGAGCTTTAGCTCTGCTATAGCAATCCTATATGATTTGTGATAATTTACCATAACTATGAAGCTTGACGAAATAAAATATCTGATAATGGGTAACTAACTTAAATATATATTTGACGAGAGCAAATGTCTGATACAGATGATAGCACTCCCTAATCAATTGTTTAGCTTGTAACCAAATATCTTCAATTGAATGCTGAGTCGGAGCGTAGGAGTGCGAAGCTCAAACAAGTGATTTTCCAATCTGATTCATCTTGCATCATTATTCACCCATGACAAAAACTCTTTAACCTAGAAAAGAAGAATGATATTTAGCGCCATCCCCAATTAATGCTATCCGCTTGTCGTTACATTGACTCATCACATACTTTAAATATTGACGGGGTGACAACCCCGTCAACTATCAGGTGCTTTTCACTTAATTGAACCTCATAAAATCGGAAAGTGCTGTAAATCTTTTTTGCGAATGTTTTCTCCCCAGACCCCAGAGATGATTGACCGGATCGTAGCACTTGCCCTTAATTTGATGAATCCGAACCATTTAAGACATTGGTTCACTCATTGCTGCTAATGTACCTCATAGCATCGCAAAGTGCTGTAAATTGTGCAGAATTACCGCTCGACTAAAAACACAATTCCCAATTCCCCAATTTCATCGCATTTCAGGAACTCTCACAGTCTCTGTAGGCGGCATCATGGCTTCTTTAGCATTCAACTTTTGATTCAACTCACGAATCCGGCGCGACAGCAAGCGAATAATATTCACAGCAATTCCCGGCGTTTCATCAATCGCATCGTATAGCTGCATTTGAGTCAGCATCAAACACTCGGATTGTTCGAGAGTAGAAATAGAAGCCGAGCGAGGTTCTGCGTCAAAAAGCGACATTTCCCCGAAACAAGCCCCCGCTTTCAACTGTGCTAAATCCCGATCGCCTATATGCACCCGCACCGTTCCCGATACCAAAATATAGAGAGACCGACCTTCTTGTCCTTCCGTAAAAATCCTGTGCTTGGAAGGAAACGAAAGTTCATCCATTACCGATGCTAGACGCACGAGAAAATCATCCCGTAGTTCCTTAAAAATCGGAACCTCCCTCACAAACAATAGGCGTTCGACGCTGGTTAACATAATGAGATGCAATGATTAATTTAAACTTAAAAAAGGGAAGAAGAAGGAAAATTAAAACTGTTGACGGTTGACGGTTAACTGTTGACTGACAATAATAACTGCCAACTGACAACTGACTAATGTTACCTTTTTCCCCCAGCACCGAACTCTGCCATCATCTCTTCAACTTGAGCGGATACCAAATTATCGGGGTCATTTTGCAGCCTGGGCAACAATTCGACCAAAGCCCGCGGCGAGGCTATTTTCAAATAGGCTAACACTGCTTCGCGGACAAAACCCGTCGGGTGCTGCAGACAGACGAGAGTTTGTTGAGCCGTAAGACTCCAGCGCGCTTCTCTCGCCAAGTGAAAGCAGCAGGCCAAGGCCCAATCCGAAAGGAAGTGGCGCAATTCTAGCAAGCGGCGCAAACGATCGCTAGGGGCTAGAGGTTTGTAAACCATCAATTCCGAGAGGTTGCTCAATTTTTCTCTTTGCGAGTTTTGGTCTAACAAATTGATGAGCGATCGCTTCCTAGCTATATCCACAGTATTATCGAGAATTTCCAATCCCCTAGCAACCAAAGAAGGTTGGCCCGAAGCGATGTTGAAAGCAGCGGCTTGTACGGTGTCCAGCGGATAAAGAAACTTCATCAGCAAAAAACACCTATCCCTAGCATCAGCTTCCAACCCCGCCAGAGCCCGCTGCAACAATTGAGCCGTATCGTTCCCAGGTGCCCCGGTGCTGTTGGCATCCCGCTCGGAGAAATTGCCGTAGGTTGTTACCCCAGACAAATCTACCAGACCTGCATAAATTTGACCGATAAACATTAACTCCTGTTCGATGAGAGTTTCCAAGCCGCTGCGGCCGATGCGGTCTAGAACCCCTTCTATCCCCGCTTCCGAAGGCATTTTCAACAGGATGCGGAGGATGTTGCGCCTGGTAGTTCCCCAGGTCGTCATCAAATTGCTGACCAAAATGTCGATCGCCTCCGGAGTCCCTATTTGACCCAGAGCCGTCCAAGCTTGCAACCTGACCAAATCCGACTTGTGGATGTCCTCAGCCAAATACACGAGCAAAGGAATGGCGTCGTTGTGAAGTTTGACTATAGCCTGCAAAGCCGCTTCCCTAGTCGATTTGTAACCAAGGCCGCGCAGCAGCGAAGGATAATATTCTTCCGAATGAGTAGACGAAATCACGTCTAACAGAGCACAGCGAACTCGCAGAGATTCATCTTGCAACAGATTGGGGATGTGCAGCCGCAGTCCTTGCAAATAATCAGCTTCTCCCAGAGCCCGCGTCCCCATAACACGTTCCCGCTCTTGCTTGTGTGTCAGCATTTGGCGCAGCGTGTTAGTAGCCTCTGCCTTTTGCTGGCGATCGCCCCTTCTCATAATTAAAGCAGCCGCCGTACCCCGCACCACCGGATCGACCGTCGGCTGCAAGTAAGGCCGCAAGCTCTCAATATTCGGTTCAGCTTCCGTCAGCCAGATGTAGCGCAAAGCCAAGGCCAGAACCTCCGGCGGCAAGGATTGCTGCGAGAGTGCGCGGACAGATTCTAAATATGCGGGGTTCGGGTGTTGCAGCATCGTTTCCAAGCTCTGGCGCTGCAAACCAGGGGACAGCGAATCGAGGAGGGGAGCCAGAACTTCTCCGACATTTTTGGGGTCAATTTGCGTCAGGAGTTCTATGCAAGAGCGCTTTTCATCTTCGCCCCCCGGCTTTTGTAGAGTTTCCACCACTGCGCGCTTGAGAGCTTTGAGGTCAACGTCTGTGACGCCCAAGCGCCCCCGCTCCGCACTTTTGACCAACAAACCCACGTATTGAGAGCGGATCAGCCATACGACAAACACCCACAACAGTGCCAATATTACGATCGCGCCAATAAATATCAAGCTTTGCTGGTCGTGAAATACATTTTCGTCTTGCTGGGGGAGTATCTTGCCTGTCACCCACAGCATAATCAGGATGCCTACTCCTGTAGCTCCGCAGGACAAAGGTTCGCCCACACCGTTGACCAAAGTTTGAATTCCCGATCGAATATTGTCGGGAATCGGTTGAAATAAAACCGGGCTAACGGTTTCCAAAAGCGTGTAGTGAAGCAGTTCGTCTAAAAATCTCAGCAATATTAGCCCGATAAACACAGATACTAGCTGGCCCAGAGATGCTCCTATGGTCAGCACCCCGAGTATAGCGATGCCCGCGGGCAAAATCATCGCCGTCACGAATACACCGATTCTTTCCACCAACCGGCTCGAAGCGAACCACTGAGTCGCCACTTGAAACAGGCCTTGTATGCCTTCATAAATGCCCAGGAAGCTAGCGATCCAGCTAGCTCCGTCCCCCGGGTTTTGGTATTCTAACTGGCTGTAGAATTGGAAATCTACTAGCACGTAGACGACTTCTGCGAGGATGAAGAAACTGACTAGAGGTACAGCGTATTTTTGGAGCGGGCCTGTAACTTTGCGGGCGGTAAATTCTTCTTGGTCGTCGTCTTCGTCGTCATCCGTCCAGTGAGCCGTTTCCGGGAATGCTTGGCTGTATTTTTCCGTGAGGTAGTAGAGCAACACCGAGCCTGTCGCCACCATCAACCCCGATATGAGGGTAACGTTTTTGAGTCCGACTACGTACAGCAAAACAGGCAGAGAAAATCCGCTGACTACTCCAGCTACTAGATAGCCGCTACTGACTAGCGGATAGGTACGCTTGATTTCTCTAATATTAAACAGTTGGTTGGAAGTGATAGAAGTATTAAGGTCGTTGAGGACATAGCAAGCTTCTACCCACAGCCACATCAAAAAAATAGTAATAAAAGCGATGCTGACGCCAGCTATCTTAGTATTTTCGTAGCCGATGCCGAATCGAAACAAAAATAGCGGTATCGACATCATTGCCAGAACAACCACTACGGTGCGCCTTAGCGGCAGGATTTTTTGCAGCCACGAGTAGACAAATCCCAAGCCAGAACCGATAAACGCGCTGGCTATGTAGATCCAGGGCATTTTGTCTGCACCAAATTCATCTAGAAAAAGACCTACTGTGCTGAGTTCCAGCCAGATCAGACCGACGGAGGTTAGAGTGTAGACGAGGAACATCAGTATGGTTCGCTCTACTTCTTCCGATCGCAGGTTGAGCGATCGCAGCACTCCTTGTCTTACTCCCGCCGAACCGCTGATTTGAAAATTTTCCATGCAGCCTTGATTTTCCTGTGTGGTAGCTTATTCCTGACTGACTAACTTCGGAAGTCATCAGCTATCAGTCACCAGTTTATGACTGATGACTGCTTACTAATGACTATCTATTTATACTTTCTTGGGCGACAGCAGCATCATCATACTGCGTCCTTCTTTTTTCGGGGCTTGCTGCACTTCTGCGATTTCCTGCAAATCTGTGGCCATGCGCTTGAGCAAGTCCTCTGCGAGGTTGCTGTGTTGGATTTCCCGACCTCTGAACATGATCGTGGCTTTTACTTTGTCCCCAGATTTGATAAAGCGGTCTGCTAGTTTGAGGCGCACTTGGTAGTCGTGTTCTTCAATTTTGTAGCGCATCTTCACTTCTTTAACATCGGCAGTGTGCTGCTTCCGCTTTGCTTCTCGCGCTTTCTTTTCCTGCTCGAATTTGTACTTCCCATAGTCCATTACCCGGCATACGGGCGGGTCAGCTTTGTCGCTGACAAGTACGAGATCGAGTTCTTTTTCTTCTGCGAGGCGCAGCGCTTCTGCAGGCGTCAATATCCCTAGTTGCGCGCCGTCGGTATCGATTACCCGGATTTTGGGGTATCGAATATTTTCGTTGATCTGGGGTAGGTTGCGATTTTGTCTTCTTTCAATCACAGGCATGAATGGTTTTACAAGCAGTAGTTTAATAGCGAAGCTTCTTGATAGTTACAGGTTTGATCGGTCAATATTTCACTTGGACGATCGAACTGTTTTATAAGGTGTTACCCTTACCGGACGTACTACCGCGCCCTGTCTCCCCTCCGCTAAAGCCTTGGGGAATATTTGGACGATCGTAAATGAATTCTTACAATACTTGCTATTCTACTCAGTCTGGCTGAGTTTCTGCCTAGTTTTATTTTAACTTCACACACGATCGCCTGCCCCCTTGCCCGATTGATGACAAAACCGTCAAAAATTCAGGGTAAAAGCTTAAGGATGAGGTACAACCGCTTTTCCTAGCCCATCTCGCCCGGTCTGGCAAGTCCCCCAAGTCGCCTGATTTGCCTTGTAGAATACGTATAAGCAAGTGTAAATTTATGTTGCGAGCTGAGGCAAAATTGACAAATTCTCTGCTGTGGCACCAACGGGTGGGAACTCAACGAGACTGGATGTGGCGGGGTTGGCAAACTCGCTACACTTATTTGCGGCCGACTTTGGGGCGAAATCAAGGCGCGCTCAAATCTCAAGATTCTGGGGCCCAGGCAATTGCCCCGCACGCATCGGGAACGCCGATTATTTTACTGCACGGGTTTGGAGCTTCGATCGGTCACTGGCGACAAAATCTCGCCCAACTCGCCGAAAACCAAACCGTTTACGCCTTGGATTTGTTAGGGTTTGGGGCTTCCCAAAAAGCTCCGGTCAACTACTCTGTGTCTTTGTGGGTCGATCAAGTTTATGATTTTTGGCTAACTTTTATCAGAGAGCCAGTAATATTGGCAGGAAACTCGATCGGCTCGCTGATTTGTCTGGCCGTGGCCGCGGCTCACCCGGACATGGTGGCCGGCACGGTGATGGTTAGCCTCCCAGACCCCTCTGTGCGAGCCGAAGCGGTGCCCGGATGGCTGCTTCCGGCGATCGAAGCTGTTGAAAGTTTGTTTGTTTCTCCGATCGTACTCAGGCCTTTGTTTTATTTTGCCAGCAAGCCTTCCTTTGTCCGTCGCTGGGTTGGCTTTGCCTACTCCAACCCCGAAGCTGTTACCGACGAATTAGTGGAAATTCTAGCAGGGCCAGCAGGCGATCGGGGAGCAGCCCGGGCCTTCTGCGCTTTATTTAAAGCTGTAGGCAGTTCAAAATTTTGCCCCAGTGTCAAGATTGTGATGCGAAATTTAACAATTCCCATGCTGTTAATTTGGGGCAAACAAGACCGGATGATTCCCCCTCGGTTCGCCCGACCCCACCAATTTGTCGAATGCAATCCCAATTATGTAGAGCTAGTTGAATTAGATAATGCGGGCCACTGTCCCCAGGATGAATGCCCGGAACAAGTAAATCAAGCAATTTTGAACTGGATGAGCCGGAATTTTGCACCTATGGGCGAGAGCCAATTGCAGCACTGTTGATTAGACATGGGGCCGTGGATTATTAAGGGAAAAAAATCACTTAGGGGTATCGATCCCGCTCAAAAATAAATTTGCTAGAACTCGATCGCACCCGGTGGTATGGTATAGCAGATGTGGAAGGCTATAGCGACGAAGCTGACTGGGTAAAAAGAAGTCCGAGGGAAGGCCCAATCGACCGCTTAGGTTTCAGATATTAAGAACGTCCTAACCGTCAGGGCTGTTGCTATATTACAAAACTTCCCTATATTGAGAGTCAGTCGATTTGAGGTTCGATACTGACTCCCCAGGCGCTATCTAGAGGCTTGAACTAACCTAAACCACTTGTTTGCTGTGGGCGACTCCTGCTGGAAATTAAGTCTCCGTCTTTCTGTGATGTCATGTATCTACTGTTATTGATTGCCCTTTTTTTAGAAGGTCAGAGATTGACACAATCACCAAGATAGTGTATCTTCTCTAACTGGTAGTACACATCCAAGTTATGCAGTTAGTCGAAAGGCAAGTCATTAAACCAAATCACAGGTTTTACCCAGAAGCCGATCGATTGTCTTTGCTGTCCAAAAAACTTTACAACTGCGATAACTATATCATCTACGGTCAAAACTTTTTCTCAGGTAAACAAACCAATGCTCTGGCTGTCGATCGTGCACTCAAAAACAGTCTAAAGGACAAAGCATTGCCAGCCCAAGTAACACACAAAACTCTCCCGTTACTGCTGAAAACATGGACTAGCTATCATAGTGTCAAATTGGCGGGCGCGATCGCGATCGCCCCACTAAGTTTCAAGCAGCACCGAAAATCCCTGAGTAAAAAATTCAGAAAAAAAGAGAGCAGGGGCGATATGGAGTTGTATTTAACTGTGAATCTGTTAGCAAATAATTAGCAAAAAAGATTTTTCCAAAGAATATGTCAGTTTGTCTGGGACTAACATTTGGTGGCTTTGAAAAGTTACCTAAATCTTGGAAATCCGGATTGTTCCCGGGGTAAGTTGTTAAGTTATTGAGGTAGTTTAGGAAAAGTTAGAACACAACGCAAGTGTAAAGCGGATTATAACCCTTGCCGTAACGAGCTTCGCCAACATTAAAGAGCTATGAAACCCCTCCCTGGAAGAACGGTAAAATTCTACCTTCTAACTTGTACCTTCTAACTTCAAGAAGCACCTTGTTTCTTGCTCCTAAAAATAAATACCTTCCCTTGTGCCCACAATCTTTCAGTCTGCTTATAACCGATCGCCCCCAAGTATACGGGAAAGTTCAAAAATGCCGGGATCTGGCATTTTGGAGCCTGTTAACGCATAAAAAAGTAAATTTAGCCAACAACTGACGGCCCCCGTGCCCCCGGTCTGCTGGCGGCTAACTGCTGAAAGCCGATCGGGCAAGCAGCGCCCTTCCAGCTTTTGGCAGTAACGCAAACGAGGAAAAAACTGTCGTGAAATTCCACTGGCTACTACCGAGTTTCTTAAGTGTATTTTTGCTCGCCGGAGCCGCCGAAGCAGCTAGACTGCAATCTTGGCGGTTTGATGCTTCAGAGAACCGGCTTTACATTACAACAGACGGGGGAGTACAACCCAAGGCTCAACTGATTTTCAACCCGATGCGGTTGGTAATCGACTTGCCGGGGACGAGTCTGGGTCGTCCCTCGGTCAGCAAACCGCTCTCAGGGGCGATCGAATCGGTGCGGGTAGGGCAGTTTGACAACGATACGACCAGAATTGTGGTCGAGATCAAAGACGGGTTTACTATAGACCCTCAGCAAGTAAAATTCCGGGGGATTTCTCCGACCGAGTGGACAGTGGATTTGCCAACGCCGGTGCCGGGAGAAACTCAAAATCCGATTTCAGAGCCAGGGGGAGAAAGGTTATCGGTTGAATCTTCAGCATCCCAAGCCCAGTCGGGCGAGGCGACTGTAGTTCAGAACGTTCAGGTGACGGCGGACGGTTTTTTAGTCCGAACTGCGGGCGGTCGCCCCCAAATTAATTTTCAACAAAGTCGGGCTGGGGACATCGCCACCCTCGATATTGAAGGAGCTAGTTTAGCTGCGGGCCTAAGCAGCCAACAGCCTCAAACGAACGGTCAGCACGGGGTTGACCAGATTGAAGTCCGGCAACTGCCAACAGACCCGCCCGTTACCCGCGTGACTTTGCGGATGAAGAATTCTAATACTCAGTGGCGGGCATCTGTGAGCAATTTGGGCGGGGTTGTGCTATTGCCTGGAAGTGTAGTACGACAGCCCTCGGTTTCCCGCCGCCTGACTGTAGATCCTCCGGCTAGACAAGCTCAAGGAAATTTAGCGAGAGTTCAGTCAATTGATTTAGCCAGTAACGGCACGCAACTGGTGGTGAGAACTGACCGCCAAGTCTCCTATACCAGCGGGTGGGACCAGGGGTCGAGAGCTTACTGGATTAGGATCGCCTCTAGTTCCCTGGCGGGGGAAATTCCTCAGCTCGATGCCAACAGTCCTGTATCGTTTACTGCCAGCCAAGAAGATGCGGAGACTGTGGTGATTTGGGTGCAGCCGCGATCGGGGGTAGAGGTAGGCAGGGTGACGAGACCGAACCCGCAGTTGCTGTCTTTGCAGTTGCGATCGAATGCTAGCGCGCAGCAGCCTTTGACTCGCACTCCGAATTGGCAGCCTTTGCCGAGAAGGACTTTCGGAAACGACGATTTGCCCCAAGCTTCTAACCGCCGCGCCGTAGTAGCGATCGATCCTGGTCACGGTGGCCGCGATCCGGGGGCAGTCGGGATTCAGGGCATTCAGGAGAAGGAGATTGTTTTGGATATCTCGTTTCAGGTGGCGAGGCTGCTGGAACAGCAGGGCGTGCAGGTGGTGATGACTCGGACTGACGACAGCGAAATCGACCTGGAACCGAGAGTTTCTTTGGCGGAACGGGTGAATGCTACTTTGTTTGTCAGCATTCACGCTAATGCGATTAATATGAGTCGGCCGGATATTAGCGGGATTGAGACTTATTATTTCAATAACGGCCAAGATTTGGCCAGGGTGATTCACGCCAGTATTTTGGAGGGTACAGGGGCGACTGACCGCCGAGTGCGGCAGGCGAGATTTTACGTTTTGAGGAAGACTTCTATGCCTTCTGTTTTGCTGGAGGTAGGTTTTGTGACGGGTGCTGAAGATGCTGCTAGGCTTTCTGACCCAGCTTACCGCAGTCAAATGGCGGCTTCGATCGCTCGCGGCATTTTAGTTTATCTTCAACAAAGATAATATATTGCCGGAGGGATTGGTAATTGGTAATTGGTAATTCGGCATTGGTAATGGGTAATTGGTAATTGGTAATTTTTCCTGATGACTGATGACTGATGACTGAGGGCTGATGGCTGGTGCCTGCTGACTATTGACAACCGACTATTGACAATTAACAAATGACAACAGACTCTGGACAACAAAGAATCGGTATTTTTGACAGCGGCGTGGGCGGTTTGACTGTTTTGACCCAGTTGTACCGACAATTGCCTAACGAATCGATACTTTATTTTGGAGATACGGCGAGGCTGCCTTACGGCACTCGCACGCCGTCAGAAATTGTGGAGTTTGTCCGCGAAATTATGGCCTGGTTGGTGGAACAGGATGTGAAAATGGTCATTATGGCCTGCAACACCAGTTCTGCTTTGGCGATGGAGATGGTGCAGGCTGAGTTTGATATCCCTGTGCTGGGAGTAATTCTGCCGGGGGCGCAGGCTGCGGTGCAGCAAGGCAAGCGGATCGGGGTCATCGCAACTCCTGCTACGGCTGCTAGCAATGCTTATCGAAATGCGATTTTGGAGATGGACGATTCTTGCCTGGTGTGGCAGGTTAGCTGTCCGGCTTTTGTGCCGCTGGTGGAGCAAAACCGGATTCACGACCCTTATACTTGTGAGGTGGCTCGGGAATATTTGGCTCCTTTGATTCAGCAGCGCATCGATACGCTGATTTACGGCTGCACTCATTATCCGCTGTTGGCTCCTGTGCTGCGCTCGCTTTTGCCTGCTGGGGTGACATTGATCGATCCTGCGGTACGGGTGGTGGCTGCTGCAGCCAGAGAATTGGAGCTTTTAGGGCTGCGGAATCCTGGTACTGCGCTACCGACTCGTTTTTGCGTGAGCGGCCCCCCGCAGCAGTTTGCGGAGTTGTCGGTGCAGTGGCTCGGTTGTACTCCTGCTGTTGAGAAAATATCCCTGCCGACAGTTGTACGATCGCCCGTATCGCTGGAATCTGGCGAATAAGCCGGAAAATTTATAGGTTAATCTAACCCCCCAAAACTCAGGTAAAGCTGGATCTGGGGGGTTTAATTATTGCGATGTAACCTAGCAATTACACATCAATAGGTAATATTATTGAACAAAAGCTTTGATGAACAATGCAAATAATGTCCTATACGTGCTGGATCTCTTCAGCCTTGAACCATGTCACCCTATGTATCACAAGCAGTTTTACTTGTAGACGGCTATAACATAATTGGACTTTGGCCTCGACTCCGAGAGAAGCGCGATCGCGACGAACTCGAAACAGCTCGCCGCGAGTTAATAGAGGTTTTAGTTAACTACAGCGCTGTTCAAGATTTTGAGGCTCGACTGGTGTTTGACGCGCACTATCGAGATACTCCCGGCGTTAAAGAAATTATTACTAAAAATTTATCGGTGCACTACACTGACTTCGGTCAGACAGCAGATACTTATATTGAAAAATCTTGTGCTAGTTTGCGCTACGAGTTGCGATCGGTCAAGGGCAAAGGCCGCATGATTGTCGCCACATCAGACCGAGCGCAGCAGTTGACCGTAGTCGGCTACGGTGCCGAATGGATGTCCGCCGAACAACTAGCGGCTGACGTAGAATCCACCGCCCGCCGCAGCGAGCGCCAGCACAAATCCCGCAAACACAATTCCAGTCGCTTTCTCGCCAATTCCCTCGATCCAGAATCCCAGCAGCGCCTCGCCAAGTTGAGAATGGGGCTGCATTAGCTGCTGAAACCCGCTCGCTGTCTGACAAAAAAAAAGTTTGTCAAAGGCCTTGCCAAATCGAGTAAGTTCAGCTATTGTTAGTAATTGTGGGTAACAAAAACCCCCAATCCTCGGTAGCTCAGTGGCAGAGCGGTCGGCTGTAATGAATGCAAGCCTTTGGAATCAACCAAAAGCTCCAGTGACATAGCAGCTCTATCCGGTAACGGGTACTGAAAAATCGGGTGAATTCAAGGAAACCGCAGCACTTCGGGTGGCGGCAATCTTGAGCCAAGTCTGGCGAAAGGCAGCGGTTGCGATCGCAAGTAGCCAGGAAGGTGCAGAGACTAGAGATGAGGAGCCTAACCAATAAATCTCATAGCGCCCGACATCCGACGACAGATCACAAACATGATTTGTAGGGATGATGAAATAGTCCGCGCCCTTCGGAAACGTTGGGATAAGTGTAACCGATTGGTCGTAGGTTCAAATCCTACCCGGGGAGTTAGTAAAAGTCTGAAGTTGGAATTTTCCAGCTTCAGATTTTTTGTTTTTATTTTCAGATATGTTTTTCTATAATGTAGATCCAAACACTTTACGTGTATCATGAGCTATCGCGACATCATCACCATAGAGCCGGATAAGCAGCGAGGTCGCAAGCCCTGCATTCGTCGGATGCGGATTACTGTTTACGATGTTCTTGGCTGGCTGGCTTCGGGAATTTCTCTTACTGAGATTATTGACGACTTCCCAGAACTGACAGAAACAGACATTAGAGCCTGTCTAGAGTTTGTGGCCGATCGCGATCGTCGTTTAGTTGCTTCGGTGAGTGTTGGTTGAAACTCCTATTCGATCAAATCTGAGCCGAAAATTAGTTACTCGCTTGGCTGATATTTTCCCTAATGCTAGTCATGTTTAGTTGCATGGGTTAGCAGAGAAAACAGATACAGAAATCTGGGATTTTGCTAAGTTGAACCATTTCTGTATTGTGACTCAAGATGCAGACTTTACCGAAAGAAGTCGGCTGTATAGTTCTCCACCGAAAGTAGTGTGGTTAAGATGTGGAAACCCACCCACCAATCAAGTTGAAACTCTGATCCGCTCTGGACAAGAAGCTATTCAAGAGCTTTTAAGTAATTCTAGCATTTACTGCTTAGAGCTTCATTGATTCAAGAGTAGTCCTGCTTACGCTGTAACTATCTCAGGCTTGATATCAGGTGATGCTGGCTGGAAGTGCAACACCATGATTTTCTCTCTTGGCAATCCGAGAGATTCATAAGTGCGTCCGTTGCGATCGCTAAATTCAACCTCAAACGCTGCACCATCAGCCAACAGTTCAACCACTGTCCTAACTTGTCCGCGCCGCAGGTTGTATTCAGGAAGGTCAACAGTTAAGCCAACAACATCTAGCAATTTGACTGTATTCTTTGCCACTCTTATCACCTCCAGGCACTATAGAGGGTAGCAGGTTGTTAATCTCGGAATCTCTGAATCATGCTCAATAATCCAGTTACTCCGAAGGGTTGGACTTCTATTTTGCCATTGAATCGAGAAATCTAGTATGTAGCGTTGTCCCAACTCATCTGGCCTTCCTAACTCAGCTTCGTTAGTTGGAATGACTTCAACCAAAATCTGGCGCAATTCCTCACCATTGTCAGCCGTCATTCCAACAATTGACGAGAAAAGCCGTGCTTTGTGCTTGCCATCGTCGTGTGCTGGATTGAGGCAGTAGCCACGCAGTTTACGAATGTCAACGACCGCATTCTCTGCATTAGGAATAAGCATAGAAAAGATGATCGCAAAACTCACTTATTACCTGAAAACTGCGAACCAGAGGACTGCTGGGCGAGCGCAAAACTGACAGATATCACCGAAACTACGTGCCTCAACCATCGGTGAAATGTAGCCCAACCGAACAATTGAGCGGCTGCAAACAACCTTTACAACAGCACCAATATCTATCGGCAGTCAGCTCAGACCGGGTTGTTAGCTAGCTTCGCCACCAACGGATTTATTGGCAATCGAAGTCTTTTTGTATTATCAGTGAATCTTCTCAAGTTCAAATTCTAGTCGAAGCAGTTCTTTTTGATAATTCTTAATAGCTTGACCTACCAAATAGTTTCTATTACTTCTTTCCCAGATTTCTAGCCCTTTCTCAGAAAAAGGCAAGACGATGTTGTGTGCAAAAGCCATCACGCCTTGAAAGCGTTGACTCAAATCACTACATTCAGTTGGGGCTGAACCGATACGATCCACCTGAAGATATAACTTTTCTATCTCTGGATATAGTTGTGACATACGATCTAGATAATTAGCTTCAATTAGCTGCTTCCGATTGAACATATCTGTGAATTCGATCGTTTTATCAACAATAAGTTTTGTGTTACTCAAGATGCAATTCATAGAATCTAGATAGGCTTCCTTCGTTACTTTAAACGAATCAAAAATAGTCGCAAGCTCTCCATAGCTTTTGTTCCAGTCAATAACAATTTCATCATCAATCTGTTCACCATCTAGCTTTGTAGGTAAAAATTTGGGAGATAATTTTTTACTAATCCACTCAGTTCTACAAATCCAGTTTGCAGAACTCACATCATCTAGAGAAAGATACAAGAATAGCCAAATTACTTGAGCTTCTTTTCCTTTCCAGTGTAGTTTTACCTCGTTGTTTCTATAATATTCGCTAGATTTTAGTTCAGCAGTAATTTTTCTGACAATTTCTATCATATCGGGTTTTGCATATTCCTTGCTTAGAAGAATGTTTGCAGAATATCTTTTTGCCCCACCATGACTAAGATCCCGAAATGAAAGGATTGTGTAACCATTAGTCGCAGTAAGTTTTCTACTAAACTCTTGAATTTTTTTAAGCGATAGAATATTGATCTGCTGTTCAAAAGGGATAATAAGTTTCCATGCCTTATTGGTCTTCTGGACATTACTACTATTAACTGCCTGCCAATAAGCAATTTCTTCCTCATCATCATATAAAACAACCATGACAGGTAATGAGTGTTCCTGCCAGTATTCTAGATGCTCTGTCTTGCCACGAAAAACAAAGCCTTCAGTGGTTTTCTCCTTAAACCAACTTTTCCCAGATTTGATCTGAAGTGCAATTAATTTACCTGTTGCTGTATTACTCTCAACCACTTCAACGTGAGCATCGATACCATAGTCTTCTATAGGTTGCTCACGAAAGATCCAACCTAATTTCTCAAAGAGTAAGTTTGTTCCGGCAACACCAATTCTTCCAGTACGAGAGTTTGAATCAGCTTTCATAATTGTATCGCAGAGCCGGTATAATACTTTGTTTAACCTAAAACTACCGCAAATTTATCATCTATGTCAACCTTCTTACTCCCCGTGGGAATCTCCTTTTGTGGATCAAGTTCGGCACACCATCCCACTCAAACACATGAGTCGTGGCACTCAAAAAAGTTACTTATATTACATATTATGGGTCGTAAGGTGCGTCAGAAACTAGATTTTTGAGTTGACTCTCAACTATCTGACTGACGCACCCTACCGAATACTAAACATCGCGTTCTGTCCGCACCCATTTAGTTTGCCGCTTCAGGATAAAACCTAGATACAAAGGGATTTTCCAAAGGATGTAAAAAGGTACGGATAAAAGAGTTGAGCCAGAAATATTGGCACGCCCGAATTTTGCCCAAGCGCTGACAATTGAAAGTAAAATTAGCAGTCCTTGTACTGCTAAAATGACAGCGGGAATTGGGGATGTTCCCAAAATTGCTGCTAGTAAGGAGACGGCAAAAGCAGCTAGCCAGATAGCGACTAAAAGCGATAGGGGAGGGACGGATAAGTCGAGGGCGATCGCCAATAAGTCAAAACGTTTTTGCTGTAAAGAAGCTGCTGTCAGCCGGGGAGTTTGAGTTAACAATGTCTGTATGTGACCGTGTTCCCATCTGGTTCTTTGACTTTTAGCTGCTTGCTGCTGCTGTGGCAAACACCCGGTGACGTTTGCTTCGGGGCAGAATACTGTTGGGTGTCCGGCGATCGCCAAATCCAAACTCATCTGCATATCTTCAACAATATTGCTGCTAGCTAGGGAAACCGATCGAATTATCGACCAGGGAAAAGCCATGCCAGTACCCGTTAGTAATGATGGGAATCCTAACTTTTTTAATCCGCTGGGACGAACTAAGTTTTTCACGAGAAATGCTAAAGCAGAAATGGAATCTTTAGGAGTAGGATTTGGTGGCTGTTCCATGAGATAAGTTGCTTGCACTGGTCTTTGTTCGGCAACTGCAACCCGGGCTAATTTTTCTATAGAGTCGGGCTGACAGATGCAGTCTGCGTCAACCATGATGACTACTTCGGGGGGGTCTGATTCGATCGACTGCAAGCCAAAATCCAGTGCGTATCCTTTGCCCTTGCGTTGTGTGTCTTGTCGCTCGATCGCACTTGCACCGCAGTTACGGGCGATTTCTGCCGTGGCGTCCGTGCAGTTGTCAGCAATCACTAACAGGCGGTCTTGAGGTGTTAGCTGCGGCAATATGGTGGAGATGGTGGCGGCAATTCCTGCTGCTTCGTTGTAAGCGGGAATTAAAACTGCTACTTTGGGGCGGGGTGCTTTAGTTTCGGCTGTCTCGCCCTGGCGGGACAAGAAAGCTGCACTGCATTCTAGAAATAGAACTGCAACGGGAATTAGAAGGATCAGGGCGATCGCCAATAGCACAACATCAATCAATAGGAACGGTAGCTGATTTATTTCCACAATATCTAGTACCTTAATTTAATTTGTTGCGTTCGTTCATTTCATGTAATAAAATTGCACCTGTAATAACTCAGCGAGCAAGCCTATCTTAAGTATCATATCATCTCCGGTAAAAGAACCGTTATAACCTTTGTAGTGATGAATTCATTTATAAAACTATTAGGACTGGCGTCCTCACTACCAATTAATTGAAGCGCGGTTATTGGAGCAGACATAATATAATATTATCTCCTGTCGATTCTGACAATCTTAAGTAAATAAATTTAATTAAACTCAACCACCTCCCGACTGGACAAACCAGGTTTCTTTTAGAAACCTGGTTTCTGCGTTTGCTATTTTTAATCAACTAAACACTTAGTCGATGTTGAATTCATTCATCCCCTGTGGGTGGGCACTCAGGAAGCCATCTCCCAACTCAAAACTATGTTCAAGCTAAGCTGCATCGGGGATAGCAACAGGTTCAGATTTTTTGGTGGTGAACTGTGCGGGGGGTGCAAATTCTCTGAGATATCTCGACAGCGATCGCAAATATCCCACTTCTGCTTGAATCACATCCAGGGTAGAAAGACTCTCAACTAAGTCATCAAACTCATCTGCCGTAACTCCAGCACTGTGCAATACTTCTTGGCTAAGCCGCCCGCAGATTCCTTGCAGGAGGAGTTGGATAATCTCGCTATAGTCAGCGATTTCCGTTCCGTAACCTTGCAATTTCTTGGGATTGATTCCCCATTGCAAAATCTTCAACAACTCTTCAGGGGCACTCCACGCAAAAGAGGAAGCAATCACTTCTTTTTCCGCTGCGACAAGAGCGTGCTTGATTTGCACCTCGGGGAAATCTGGATCGATGATTAAGCTTTCCAGCTTCGACACTTGTTTATCTAAGACGGGCAAAGAAAAAGGAGCTAATTCAACACTCACCATGTCGCCCGTATCGTTAACACTTCTAAAAGGATCTTCCAAAACATTAATTAAGAGGTGAATGTCTGTAGGCTTTTTCCAGTCAAATTGTCCAAGAAAAAAGGGTTCTTCATATCCCGGCAAAAGTCCTTGAAAATAAATCGGCAGATTTTTGCCTGATTCAAGAATTTTATAAAGAGCTACTTCCAAAGTTTCTGTCGGCCACCCGAGATTACTTACGGCAACAAATTTCAGTTTTCCGGGAACGGACACAACCAGAGAATTCAGCAATAAATGTACGGCTTCAAAAAGATTTTGAGCAGTTACGTAGCGGTGGGGAGCGTGAACGTTGACAGTTTTACCTTGCTCTACTTTTTTGGACATTTGCTCGCAGAACAAGCTATTTTCCAACATATGAGTAAAGCGAACCATCCCGTAAGTGACATCTCCTTCTTGAGCTGCTTTGGCAAATTGCCATTCGGCAAACTTCTTCGAGGCGGCGTAAACTTCGGTTGTAAAATATCGAGATGTTTTGCCTGTGGAAGAGAAGATGCAGTGTTCTACGCCGTATTCTTCGCAGAGTTGGATGACGTGTTTACATCCTAACAGGCTGGTTGTAACTGTTTCTCGGATTTTGATTTCAGCGAGTCCGGGTTGGCGTTGAGCTGCTAGGTGAAAAACAATTTCTGGTTTTTCTACCTCAAATATGTGTTTTAGCGCCTCGAAGTTGCGAATGTCGGCGGCATAGAAAGTGACTGCACCTTCTCTGTTAAAAAGCGGGAGATTTTCTTCGGGGTTTTGACATCGGGCATTGTCTGCGGAAATGATTTTAGTTGCGCCTAATTCGAGGAGTTTTTCGATTAAGAAACGACCGACACATCCTTCTCCACCGGTGATGAGGATGGTTTTTCCTTTGATTTGGCTGCTGACTGCGGATGCGTATAGGTGAATAGTGCGATCGCGCACGTCGCTAAAAGGTTCGCTTTCTAATTGTCCGTCGGCTTGATAGGCTGCGATTAGCTGTGCGGTGAGAGTTTTTAAGGTCGCGAGGATTTCAGGATCTTGCGGTTCCGGGGAACCCGGGGGAACTAGCTGCTGGATGCGCTCAATTATTTCCGCTTTGCTGGCACCTTCAAAAACTTCTCTTTGGTTAAATGCACTCTTCACTTTTTTTGCTCCTTTAAATTCTAGAAATACTTTTGCTGATAAGCGACTTGTTAAACAAATTTTCGAGGGGCCGAATCTTTAAAAGTCTGCTTGGTTTTAGAATTTTTTAGACAGAAAGCTACTTAATCGGAAAGAGACGCGATCTGCTCTGCTTGTAGTTTTATTAAGCGCTTTTTTAACCTGCTTACTTCTGCCATCGGCAAATATCGGCCAAGTCCGAATGTTCTCTGTCCAAAATTTGTCACTACAACTATATACTTAAATTGCTGATTGTTGGCAATACTCGGAACATATCTTTACTATTTCTTTGCAATCACCTGCGAGTTTTCACGCAATTTTAAAGTTTATGTAAAGTAGGGTCTACGTTTAAAAAATTTAACAATACAGTCGATATTGATTATAGCATTTTACTCTTTAATTAAAATGTATTATTTGTTACTAAATACAGTTGACTTTTAAGTAAAAATACGCAGAAAAGCCCCGAGCAAAATATTTCCGTCTGCTAAAAATCTTGTTACTTGAGGGGTGGGGTAGTCCTGCTGTGCCTACCCCTGTATGTGTGCTACTACTAGGCGCGAACAATGCGTTCTTTTTTGCTGCCTTCAAAGCCACGAGCGTCCCCAACATCGTAGCCTCCTGTTCGCAAGCGACGGTCTAAATCGCTGGCTTCGGGAGAAGTTTTGGCGGCTTCTTCGATCGTCACTCTGCCTTCAAGCACCAGTTTGTAAAGACCCTGGTTGATAATCTGCATTCCTTCGTAAGTATCATGTTCCATTAATCGCAAAGCTTCATCATCCGCACCTTTCATCAAGTAATCGTGCATGGCAGGTGTATTCACCAAAATATCGTGAACTGCTACCCGACGGTTGTCAACTGTGGGCAGCAAAAGTTGGGCAATTACCGCTACTAAAGAATCGCAAATTTGAATCCGCATCGCCTGTTGTTCCTCGGGCGGGTAGAGGTTCAACAATCGGTTAATAGCGTTAATGGCACTGCGAGTGTGGAGAGTTCCCAATACTAAGTGACCTGTTTGAGCTGCTTGCAACGCTGTATTGATGGTAACGCGATCGCGCATTTCCCCGATTAGAATTACATCGGGATCTTCACGCAAAACTGCGCGCAAAGCCTGCTGAAACTCGTGGGTATGCAAGCCGACTTCCCGCTGGCTGACCAAGCATTTTTTAGAGGGATGAATGAATTCGATCGGGTCTTCAATTGTAACTACGTGCTTTTGCTCCATCTGATTGAGGTGGTCGATCATCGCAGCTACGGTTGTCGATTTCCCCGAACCTGTAGGCCCAGTAACCAATATTAATCCCTGCGATCGCAAAATGATACTTTTGAAAACTTCTGGCAACCTCAAGGAATCGATAGTAGGTATTTCCAAACTAATCAACCGCAATACCATCGCACCGCCGCTGAGGGAATCAAAACAGTTTAGCCGACACCGCACGAAGCCAGGGTAAAAAATTGCTGAATCTAATTCCTTGGTAGTTGCAAACTGTTTTCGCTGTTCGGGGGTGAGAATTTCAGCTAGGTAATGTTCAAAAATTTCTGGCGTTACTTTAGGGTGGGTGGTTGCTACTTGCATCACGCCGCGAATCCGAAATCGAGGTACTTGGCCGACTCGAATGTGAATGTCGGAAGCTCCTGCGCTATGGGCATCTCTGACCATTTGTTCGATCGTACTGACGGGTGTCTCAACAGAAGACCGCTGCTGGGCCGGAGGGGGCGCACTCGGCGCGGGTGCAGGAGGCGGCGCGGGAGTTGCAGCCAAGGGCGGGGGCGGGGGCGGTGTGCGGCGGGCTTGAGCCTCTGGTCGAAGGGGTGTACGATTGTTTAATGGGTTCATTTTTTTGTCTCCAGTCAGTCTATTTTAGATTTTAGATTTTAGATTTTAGATTTTCTCCACAGATTAATCTGGGAGCAGGAACTAGAGTCTAAAATTTGGGGATCGACCCTGACCGAGTGTCGGGGGCTTGTATCCTTTTTTGGGCGGGGTCTATGTGATTTATTGCGAAAAAATGCCCGATTTCTAATCTTATCGCTCGCAGCTAATTCGGTGTTAAATGCTGAGAATATTTTACAATTAGGCTTGATAGGACGATCGAGTAATTAACAATTTAAACTCCTATGAACATCGGTCACAAAATCGCCGACTGGCTCGAAAATCGTGCTGTTACCCCTGCCTACGCAGGTTGGCTGCTGTCGGGGATGACGGTTTTCTTTTTTGGGTCGGCGACTAATACAATGTCTGGGTGGCTGTACGTGCTCAGCGGTGGGGGTTTGGCGCTGTTGGGAGTAGCGGCGGTTTTGCCTGGAAAATCGCTCCGTTCCTTGGAAGTCCGTCGCCGCCCGATCGAACCGGTGAGTGCGGGCGATCAAATCACCGTCGAACTAGAAATCGAAAATCGCGCCCGCCAACCTAAGACTCTGTTGCAAGTGCTAGACATCTTGCCGTTTGTATTGGGAGAACCTGTCGTCCGCCCGATCGAAGTCATAGAGCCTAACAGTATATACAGGGATACATACTATCTAGAAGTCCGGCAGCGCGGGGTCTATCGGTGGCAAGAGGTAAACTTGAGGACGGCGGCACCTTTAGGGTTGTTTTGGTGCCGGCGCAGCCGCCCAGTCAAAGCGGTGGCGGTTGTGTATCCACAAGTTTTGCCGTTGAGCACTTGTCCTTTGATCGATCGCATCGGTCAAGAAGACAGCCCACAATTTTACAATCGCAGTCGATCGCAAACTGCTACCGAAGGCCTCACCCGCAACCTGAGACCTTACCGCCACGGAGACCCCACCCGCCTGATTCACTGGCGCACCAGCGCCCGCTACGGAGAACTGCGGGTGAGAGAGTTAGAAGTTGCAGCCGGCGGTCAAGAAATTATTATTGCTCTCGACAGCGCTGCGGCGTGGCAGCCAGAAGAATTTGAACGAGCCGTGACTGTAGCTGCGTCTCTTTACTTCTATGCTAGCAAGCGCCTGTTAAACGTCAAACTTTGGACGGCCGGGACTGGACTCGTTTCGGGGAACCGGGTAGTTTTGGAAACTTTAGCGGCGGTTAATGCTGGGGAAGATGCGGTTGAGAATCGGCCGAAACTGCCGATAATTTGGCTGACTCAAAACTCTGCAACTTTAAGCACTCTTTCCCTAGGCAGCCGCTGGGTACTCTGGCCGTTGGCAACTGCTGAAACAGGCGAAAAAATGTTAGTCAAACAGGAGTTACCTGGTTTAGAAATTCGCTCCGACCGACCCTTAGAACTTCAGTTACAAGATCCTCTGGAAAGAGCGATTAGTTATTAAGTAAGATAGGCCACGAAAAAACCTGTGAAAGAGCGATTAGTTATGAATATTGACTTGATTAATCTAAAACCTCAAGAACCATGATACACTACAGGAGTGTAATTGATAAAGTTAAGGATCTTACGGGGTCTGGCAATTGCTTGGCAAGTTAAGAGCAGCTTAGATTACTGTGGCTCCGGTCATAAACATCATATCTCATTCACCAAACAGGATAAAAAATGACTTTCTGGGAGAAATTAAAGCAGAACGTATCACAAATCAATGATTCTCTGCAAACCAATATTTCCAAGTTTAAAAATAATGATTTTGCTGATGCCTCAATGGCAATATGTGCATTGATTGCGGCTGCTGATGGCACTATCAATACCGAGGAAAGACAAAAAACGGCGACTCTAATAATTTCCAATAAAACACTCCAAATTTTTCCGGCGTCGGAGTTAAAGCAAAAATTTGATTTTTATTGTGAGAAGCTCTCACAAGACTTCGATTTTGGTAAAATTGAGGCTATCCAAGCGATAGGGAAACTTAATAAAAAACTAGATCAAGGTCGTGCAGTCATCCAAATTGGCATTATTATCGGTGGTGCAGATGGTAATTTTGACAAAGATGAAAAGAAGGTTGTCAAAGAAGCTTGCCATGCTGTAGGCATTAATCCTGGGGAATTCGACCTCTAAATTCAGCTATTTCCTGGTTCGGGCCAATCAATTATTCAAGGCTTTATATCTGCGAATAGCATTGTTCATTGAGTTTATTTGCTCTGCATGAAATGAGGGAGGCATTAAGCTATGAACAGTATGAACCAGTCCATTGTGCATGACATCGGTCGGAAGTGCAGAATGATCGAGTCCTAGTGTATGTCCTATTTCATGGGCAATGGTATTTGCAATTAAGTTAGATAGTTGATTGACACTAAGGCTGGCATTGTAGGAAGCATAGAATACTTGGTCAATCCGAATAATCGCCCGATCTGTAACCATTCCCGACTTGAAGCTAGCCACGCCGAGATAGTCAACCGGCTGGTTGTCCGCGAATATATAAACATGGGTAAAGTCTTCGCCCCATTCTTTGGGATCGGGGGAATCAGAGGTCAAAAATACTTTGATGCTTCTAAATGCGCCGTAGAGTTTGGAGAAGGCGTCCATCAGTAGGGAAAAGATCGCTTCTTTATTTTCGGGTGCGACATCCATTCCTGATACATCTATCCAAATACAACGGCGAAAATCGCTATCATTATCAATTAGAACTTTTCCACAGGAAGGGCAAAACTCCCACTGAGGCTGGATACGGGAACGACAGCCGTGACAGCGGAGTTTGGGGGTTTTAGTCAGGTTTAGGCGTTGAGAGAGGGGGAGTTTTAGCTTGCGATTGTGTTTGGTTAAGTCGAGGCGATCGTACAGAGACATTGATTCTGTGTCTGATTCCAAGAAGTAAGGAGCATCTATGTACCGAAGGAGTTGTTAAGCATAGGTTTTCACAAGTTCCTGCAACCCATTAACCTTCACACCGTTACCGATCGCCGCCATTTTCCACTCATCATTATGCTTGTAGATTTCTGCCATGAGCATCCCCGTCATGCCTTTGTATTCAGAACCTGATAGGTTATATTTTGCGAGTTCTTGATTATTAGACGTATTAACCAAACGCACAAACGCATTTTGAACTTGTCCGAAGTCTTGCTTGCGTGCAATGCAATCGTAAATGTTAACTGTAAAAACCAGTTTGACAATTTGCGAGGGAATTCGAGATAAATCGACGAGAATTTGCTCGTCATCTCCCTCTCCCGCTCCAGTCAGATTATCACCTAGATGCGTAATAGCTCCTGAACGGTGGGAGAGATTGCCAAAATAAACGATATTGGTCATATCATTCACTTTGTCATTTCGATCTAAACAAATCACTGAGGCATCCAAGTCATAATCTGGAGCACTGCTAAAAGCCCCAAACAAACCTCCACCGGAGCGTTTCGCCACATCCCAGCCTAATCCGCAGATCAGTTTTGTTAGCCCTGGCGCTTCTTTGGAAAGCGAAATGCGCTGTCCTTTTTGTAGGTTAATTCCCATGTGTTTTACCTTTTAGCTATAGCGATCGAGTAATGCTTGTAAACCACCTTGATAGCCGGCTCCCACTGCATTGAGACGCCACTCACCGTCTTTCCGGTAAAGTTCAGCCATGATCAGTGCTGTCTCTATGGAATAATCTTCTACAAGGTCATAGCGAACAGCTTCCTGTTGTGTATGGGCATTAACGATCCGCACGAAGGCATTTTGCACCTGACCAAAATTTTGACGGCGTTGCTGTGCTTCATGGATGGTTACAGTTACAAGAATTTTTTGGACATCATTAGGCACTTTTTTGAGGTTGATTTTGATAACTTCATCATCCCCCTCGCCGGCCCCCGTGAGATTATCTCCCATGTGCTGCACGGATTTGTCTGGATCTGGACTTGTGAGATTGTTATAAAAAATGAAGTGATTGTCAGAAATTAATTTTTCATTAGCACCTAATAGGAACAATGATGAGTCTAGGTCAAAGTCAGAACCCGTGTCTGTAGCTTTAACGTCCCATCCCAGTCCTATGAATACTTCTGAGAGACCGGGTGAAACTTTCTCAAGCGATACCCGTTGTCCTTTGGTCAGAGATACTGCCATGATTCAATCTTCCTCTTTATTAGAAGTGGTTATGGAGGGAGGCGCGGACTGGAAAACTTTATTAAGTTTTTGCTGGAAATAGTTGTAGAATTTTTAATCTTAAATAAAAGAATATTAGCTAACTGTGCCGATGTCAATAGGGATTACAACTCTTAATTATTTTTTGGGTGTGAGTACAAAGCAATCATGCCCTGCCTCCCACAGTTGTGTAATCTCAGCTTGGGTTATTGTGCTTGTGTATTTTGACAAACTCTCGGAACTTGGCCGTGTTTTGTGATGCAAGTGACCCTTACCAGGGCGTTTCCACAAGGCCCTCCGCTTGGAAGTCTCCTGTGCTGCAATACCATCGACTTGTGGCGTCGATGGTGTTGCGACGGATTCCCAACGCTTGAGTAGCTTCGATTTTCTTCATGCCATTTAACTCGATCGCTGGGATGACCTGATGAAGGAGGTATAAATGTACAGTTTGGAGCCAAAAGTCGGCGCGATCGATCTGCAAAACTGGCGACTAATTGTAGTCTATTTTCTAACCGAGGAAAGCGGTTGCTATAGTTTAATTTAAATGGCGATCGGCTCGAATCGAACTCTTTGCCTGACAATAAAATCTCAATCCCTATCACTCTATAGTGTCGGGGAGAATTTCGACTACATACTCCGGTACATATTCGGGTCGATTTTCGGATCGATTCGGGGGCACATTCTGGGGAACCTTCTCCGGTGGATGTTCGAGCCTGACTCGCCGGATCGGGAGATTTGCAATTAGTGCTGTGGCCCGCTGGTCGCTCTCCAGCGAGAACTCAGACCCGGTGGTATCGATTTCCACGTAGCGAGATACCACCTCTAGAATTTCTCGGCGCATCGACTCAACCATTTCTGGGCTGAGTTCTGAGCGGTCGTGGGCTAGAACCAGTTTGAGGCGCCGTTTTACCTCGTCGCGGCTGTTGTCAGGGGTGCGCGGGAAAAGTCGTTCGAGAAGTGTATATATCATGGGTCGGGCGGGTTTGTCAAGGGTTAGGCATAGAAAAGGTCATACCATTTTCGATTTTCGATTTTCGATTTTCGATAGGGGAATCACTGATTCCCGTCTGGTTTGGAGCTGGTCTACAGTTTCATTCTTTTTGGGAACTGCTGTCACTGGGGGAAAATTTGGGGTAGTTTTTGTGATGCGGTCGCTGCTGTTAAAGATCGATCGCCAATGAGCACATCACATAATTTTAGTATTTAAGAACTTGCGGAGGCGAGTAAAGAAGTTTTCGCGACGGGGATTGAGATCTAGAAAATCAACTTTTTCGCCTTCTAAGCGGCGGGCAATATTGTCGAAGGCAGTTCCAGCTAAAGAGGCCGTTTCCGACAATACTAATGGTTCGCCTCGGTTGGTGGAAACAATGACGCGCTCGTCGTCGGGAACGACGCCTAACAGCGGAATGGCGAGGATTTCCCGCACGTCTTGTACCGACATCATATCATTTGCCAGCACCATTGCGGGTCTGATCCGGTTGACGATCAGGTTGATTTTCTTGACGTTGTTGGCTTCCAGCAGGCCGATGACTCGATCGGCATCGCGGACAGCAGCGATTTCGGGAGTAGTGACAATTATCCCTTCTTGAGCCGGCGCGATCGCATTTTGAAAACCTTGTTCAATTCCAGCAGGAGAGTCGATCAAAATATAGTCGTATTTTGCTCCCAACATCCCCACAAGCTGCTTCATTTGCTCGGCGCTGATGGCATCTTTCATCCGAGTTTGGGCAGCCGGCAACAGCACCAAGCGCGGTTGCCGCTTGTCTTTCACCAAAGCTTGCTCTAACCGACACTCTCCAGCGAGAACTTCTAATGCCGTGTAAACAATCCGATTTTCTAAGCCCAGCAGCAAGTCTAAATTTCTGAGACCGAAATCGGCATCAATTACGGCAACGTTCCGCCCCCGTTTAGCTAAAGCCATGCCGAGATTGGCTGTGGAGGTGGTTTTTCCTACCCCGCCTTTCCCTGATGTAACAACAATAATGCGAGCCATAAGCGATTTTTGATTTATTGGGAATTGGTGATTGGGAATTAGTAATTGGTAATTGGGAATGGTAATTGGGAATGGTAATGGGTAATTGATATTATTCTTGGTTGATAATTAGCAATTATTCTTTGGTAATTTGGCAGTAATCTGTAATTCACTGAATAACAGCAGATTCCACGTTTATGAAGGACACCCGCTTATCGCTCCCCCGCCGTAGTGGCACGGCGAAAGCCTTTGCCCCTACTTCATAAACTCACAACTCTCCTTGTTTTACTAATTCTCTATGAATTTGCACTTAAATTTTAAATCGTCTTTTAGTGACTGATTTAGCCTAGGCAAAAATTATCAAGTGCAGGCTGAAAGAGAAAGAGTATTACCAATTACTCATTACTAATTCCTAATTACCCATTATCGATTACTCATTACCCCCGACTAACTGCGATTTGTCAAAATCAGAGGCTCTACCGATCCGAATCCCTTGAGGCGTCACATAGGCGACTTCCGGGAAAAACTGAGCGGGTGAGGTTTCTGGGCCTCTGGCAACATACTTAGCAATCCTAATCACCATCGGTTCCATCTGCAAGGTCATAATCACGCTTTTGGTATTGCCACCGGCACCGGCGTGCACGACTCCCCGCAAACGGCCCCAAACTAGGATATCGCCTCCGGCGATGACTGATCCGCCTGGATTTACGTCTCCCAAAAGTACGACGGTGCCTGGATGGCGAATTTCTACGCCCGATCGCACTGTCATCTGCAAATATAAAGGTTCCGCCAGCGATTGAGGTTTTTCAGCGGCGGCTTTATTCAGGGAAGAAACCGGAGGCTGCTGTTCTACACAATAGCCTGCCGTAGCAGCAGCAACGGCGGTTTGGCGGCGACTGGTGTGGACTCGTTTGAGTTGCAGTTCTACTTCGGAGAGGGCATCGGCGATTTCTTGCAGTTGGCGGATATCTAAAAGTCGATCGCTCCCCATCAATTGTACTTCTGCGTTTGGCTGCCAAAAGCGTTCTCCTGCATTCAGCCTGACTTTTAGCTGCTGCCAAAGTTCAGTCCAAGTCGAGGCGGAGGCTGTTGCGGGTTCGTTATTGGTTTCGGGGGGGAGTAGCAACAGTAGCTGTCCATCTTCGGTTTTGAGTCGGACTTGCAGCTCCAAGCTGACTTCGGGTGTTGATTGAGGGGCGGCAGCAGCGGCTGCGGAGGCATCGGGTGTCATGGGACAGTTTGATATCGGGTAGGGACAGGTTAACATCAATATTAGCCTGACTCGTCTTTTGCCTCAGCATTTGGGAGGAAAAGTCTTGTTTTTTTATTTTTAACGACAGCTAGGGCAATTCTCTTTCGTTTGTGAACAAGATTTTGTTTTAATGAACCGCAGAGAGCGCAAAGGGTACAGAGAAAGAGAATTAAGAGTTCAGAAGAGAGAATGAGAGAAGTTCACAAATTTGGTATCGATTGTGAACGATATTTTGTTTTAATGAACCGCAGAGGGCGCTCTTGACACAGAGAAAGAAAATTAAGAGAAGAGATAAAGAGAGAACTTGACAAGTTGGGCATCGATTGTTATACACGCAGATAAGATGCAGATAGAAATAATTTTGAAGTCTCTAGGCTTACTAATTATTAATTGTCAATTACGTTATGCAGCAAATAGAACATTATCGCGGCAGTCTTCTCGGTTTAGCAGTTGGCGATGCTCTCGGAACAACTTTAGAGTTCTGTCGCCCTGGAACGTTTGCGCCTATTAACGATATGGTTGGCGGCGGCCCGTTTCGATTGCAACCGGGCGAGTGGACGGACGATACTTCGATGGCGCTTTGTTTGGCTGAAAGTTTGATTGAGAAAGAAGGTTTCGATCCAGTCCATCAGTTAGAAACATATTTGCGGTGGAAGCGAGAGGGACATTTGAGCAGCACTGGTGAATGTTTTGATATTGGCAATACAGTTCAACAAGCACTTTGGAAGTTTGAAGATACAAGAAAACCTTACTGCGGTTCTACCGATGCTGGGACTGCTGGCAATGGTTCGATTATGCGCTTGGCTCCCGTGCCTTTGTTTTATGCTACAAATCCTTTGGAAGTCATAGAAAAATCTGGACAAAGTTCGAGAACTACTCACGCTGCTGCTACTTGTGTGGATGCTTGCCGTTATTTGGGTGCTTTAATTGCGGGGGCTGTGAATGGAGTTGCTAAAGATGTGTTGCTTTCGGAAAGATATTGTCCGATTTCGGGATATTGGGCAGAAAATCCCCTGGTAGCAGAGATTGATGAGATTGCGGCGGGTTCTTTTAAATTGCGACAACCTCCTGAAATCAAAGGTACTGGTTATGTTGTCAAGTCTTTGGAGGCGGCACTTTGGGCGTTTTACAACAGTTCTTCTTTTGCTGAAGGCTGTTTGTTGGCTGTGAATTTGGGCGAAGACGCGGATACAACTGGTGCGGTTTACGGACAGTTGGCGGGGGCTTTTTACGGAGAATCTGGTATACCGGAAAAATGGATCTCGCAATTAGTCGATCGTACTTTAATTGCATCTTTTGGCGATCGGCTTTTGACTTTATCTAGATCGCTCTGAATACTTATATCAGTTTTCAACCTTCTTTGTTTTTACAATGACTCGCAACTTGAGTTAATATAGATAAATTTACACAAAAATTGCTGGTTGAGGGTTAATACAATGGTACTCGAAGCCCCGTCTATCAAAGCCAAACCAACCGTCACCTGGGAACCCCTACCAGCTAACTTCGTATTACCCGACGATCCGGTGGAAAATATTCAACAACCTTCTCTCGCCGCTGGTCTCACCGATGCACTGGGAGCTGCAGGACTTATTCAGTCAGAAATGCTGATTAGCTCTAATTTGGGGCTAGTCGCAACTATCAATAAAAACATTGTCGTCAAAGCTCCAGACTGGTTTTATGTGCCGCAAGTGCATCCTCTAGCAGAGGGGGTAATTCGCCGTAGTTATACTCCTCATACTGATGGTGCTAATGTGGCGATCGTGATGGAGTTTCTCTCAGAAGCAGAGGGAGGAGAACTATCGGTCAGAGCAACTCCGCCCTATGGAAAACTCCACTTTTACGAACAGATTCTTCAAGTACCTACTTATGTCACTTATGACCCCTACGAAGGTATTTTAGAAGTGCGCTATTTGCAAGATGGGCGGTATGTTTTACATTCAGCCAATGAGCAGGGGCGGGTGTGGATTCCCCAACTGGAACTATATCTCGGGATTTGGTCGGGGGAAAGGTTGGGACAAACCATGAACTGGCTGCGTTGGTGGGATGATCGAGGTAATTTGTTGCTGTGGAGTTCAGAACAAGCTGAGCAAGAAAGGCAAAGGGCTGAGCAAGAAAGTCAAAGGGCTGACCAGGAAAGGCAAAGGGCTGAACGATTGGCGGCTAAGTTGCGCGAATTGGGAGTTGATCCAGATTGAACGCTGATTGAAAGCTAATTTACGATCGCCCTTAATAGACAGGGCTTACGCAACCATCTACCAGAATACGCTCAATCCCCGCCAGATGGCACCTACAAAACGCTATATTTTGTTGTGCGTAAGTCCTGAATCGAAAATCAAAAATCGAAAATCAATTGACGTATGTAGCAATTCGTGATATTTTTATCCGAATTTGTCTGGATATAAAAAATATTTATGAATAAATCTTAAGTTTTAATAAAATTTAGTATTATAATTTTGGTAACTTCCAACTAAGTATTTATTCTCACTATGGTAGCGGATCAATTTCCTTGGCTGACCGCAATTGTCATCCTACCCCTCCTAGCTTCCCTCGCCATCCCTTTTGTGCCCGATACAGACGGCAAAACCATTCGCTGGTATGCCCTAGGCGTAGGCATTGCAGATTTTGTATTAATGTGCTGGGTGTTTTGGACTCATTACGATCCAAGCATCTCTAGTTTCCAAATCGTAGAACAATATCCCTGGATACCTTCTTTAGGCCTCAACTGGTCTGTTTCCGTTGACGGACTGTCAGTTCCGTTGGTATTGTTGGCGGGATTGGTGACGACACTATCAATCTTTGCAGCCTGGGAAGTTGATCGCAAGCCACGACTCTTCTACTTCCTAATGCTGGTGATGTACTCCGCACAAATAGGAGTTTTCGTCGCCCAAGACATCATGCTGCTGTTCATTGTCTGGGAACTAGAACTAATTCCGGTGTACCTGCTAATCTCGATTTGGGGCGGACAAAACCGCCGCTACGCAGCTACCAAATTCTTGATTTACACCGCAGGCGCTTCCATCTTTATTTTGATAGCTGCCTTAGCAATGGCATTCTACGGCGGAGGCACCCCCACCTTCGACATGGTAGAACTAGGCTTGAAGGACTACCCACTGGGTTTAGAATTACTGCTTTATGCGGGATTGTTAATTGCCTTCGGTGTGAAACTGGCGATTTTCCCCTTCCACACTTGGCTACCTGATGCCCACGGTGAAGCATCTTCTCCCGTCTCGATGATTCTGGCCGGCGTATTGCTGAAAATGGGCGGATACGGACTGATTCGCCTGAATTTGGAACTTCTTCCCCAAGCACACGTTTACTTTGCACCCATTATGGCGGTGCTCGGCGTGGTCAATATTATCTACGGCGCGCTGAATTCCTTCGGCCAGTCGAACATGAAGCGCCGCTTAGCGAATTCGTCGATTTCTCACATGGGATTCGTGTTGTTGGGTATTGCTTCCTTCACGGATTTGGGAATCAACGGGGCGCTGTTGCAAATGATTTCCCACGGTTTAATCGCCTCAGTATTGTTTTTCCTGGCTGGCGTTACTTACGATCGCACCCATACAATGATCATGGACGAGATGGGCGAGATTGGGAAAGTCATGCCGAAAGTGTTTGCCTTGTTTACCGCAGGCGCGATGGCATCTTTGGCACTCCCCGGAATGAGCGGTTTTGCTAGCGAATTGTCAGTTTTTGTGGGCGTCGCAACTAGCGATATGTACAGCAGTTCTTTCCGGGCTGTGACAGTGTTCCTGGCTGCTGTGGGACTGATTTTGACCCCGATTTATTTGCTCTCGATGCTGCGACAGTTATTTTACAACTGTGGAACACTAGCGGCTTGCGACCTTGAGGATCTAAATTTGCAGAATCAGAGAAACAATCTGGATGAAGCGGTTTGTTTTGGTAATAGTTGCGTTTTGCCTGGTGATGCACCGTTTATTGATGCTAAACCTCGGGAAGTGGCGATCGCATTTTGCTTTTTGATACCGATTGTCGGCATTGGTTTTTATCCCAACATGGCGATGCAAGTCTACGACGCGAAGACTGTGGCGGTGAACGCAGAAGTCCGCCAATCTTACATCCAAATTGCTCAAGACAATCCTGAGATTTATGCGAAGGGATTTTTGGTTCCCAAAATTGCCCAAGCTCCAAAAGTGCCGACTTTGGGCAAAATTACCGGGTCTGAATCTGCATCTGTTTTTGGCCTTGTCAAATAATTTTATCGAATTCTGTTTTTGTTGAAAATTGGGCGATCGCTTTTGTCAAAGGGCGATCGCTTTTTTCTTATCGCTGAATTTCTGAAATAATTTGCGCCAGATTCTCCCTAGCATATCCCACCTCAAGAATCGATTGATCCTCCAGTTCAGAGGCAACTTTATTCAAGATATTTAGCGGTTCTTCAGAGCCTGTCGTCTTCAAAAACAACAGTTGCAACCGATTTTTTAATAATGCTAAAATAGAGCTACTGGGTTCGCCTTTATCCCCTTTCCGTTTAGCAATGTTGATGCTCAATTTGTGAGTTTTCAACAGCCGCATTCTTTCTATTCCTTGGGTCTTAACCGTCTCCAAAACCTCCGCTCGAATCCGATCGACTAATCTGTCGGTCACATATTGCACGATCAAAGGCTGAAGCATAAAAACAGTTTCCCCGCCCTCACTAATTTTTTCAATCAGCGAGCGACGACCCAGAGAATCGAGATTTTTTAGCAAATCTGAAAGCGATGAATTGGCCAACATCTGCTCTCGTAAAGTGGCCAGGGAAATCGGGCTTTGAGCAATAGCAATCCAGTAGGCAATATCTTGTTCGGAACTCGACATTCGATCGAACTGCTGCGCCAGCAAATTGCTGATATGTTCTTCAATAAATAACGCCGTTGCTTCCAAAAGGTTTAAAACATTTCCCTCGAAAAACTCGTTAATTGTTGTCGCTACAATCTTTAATGCTAAAAGATTGCCTCCGTACCGGGACAACAAGATTTCCACCTCTCGATCTTGAGCCGACAAACCTTTTTCTTGGAAAATTTTCCGCGCTATTTCCTCGGAAATAGCAGGTTTTAAAGACCGCACTTTTTCTCCCGCCAGCAAAGCCAGTTCCGTAGGTTCTTCCGAACTAACTAGCAGTAAACAGCTATTGTGATTGACCTCACACAGCCGCACAATTAAATCTCGATATCCTTCGTAGCCTTCCCGGTAGTGTCCCGCTAATTCTTCGGGTCTGAGAACTGCTTCAAAATCGTCTAAAATTACCAGACAGCGGTGTTTCCGCAGATACTCGACCAAGCGCGAAATTTTGCTGTTGAGGTCGATGGGTACATCGGGTTTTGGTTGGTTAGAAAAAAGTTGAATTAAGCTCCCTAGGAAGTCGGATGGTGCTGGTGCCGATCGCAGCGATCGCCAAATCACAAAATCAAACTCATTTTGTACCTGTTTTGCCAACTGCACCGACAGAGTTGTTTTGCCGCTACCAGCCAAACCCAGCAGTGCTACCAGGCGACAATTATCTGATACAATCCACTGCTTTAAAGTAGTTAATTCTTCAGTCCGTCCGTAAAAAACCGAAACATCCGGTGCTTGGCCCCAATCTTCCTGTCGGTGTCCGTTAGCGAAGCCCTCGGAGAGGCTCGCCATCTTCAATAGAGAGCCTTTACCTCGACTAAAATCGCTTGTTCCCTGATCGGTGTGGTATGAAAACAGCAACTGATGCCTCAATTCCGAAAGCTTTCCAGGGCCGTTCCCCCCGATCTGAAACTTTTTGTAAACTTCGCCGAGTCTTTTGCGAACGGCGATGTCGCTAATGCCAAGCTTTGTGGCGATCGTCGCCGTAGATTGACCGTCGAGAGCCATAAACACAGTTTCTAACTCGGCATCTGTGACGCCGCGCTGTTTGGCGATCGTTTGCACAAAGTTTTGAGGAATCGGAGTAGTCAAGGTAGGAATCTCGCCTATACTAAAAAAATCTATCTTCTATTATATTGTGTGAGTTCTCGCGGGCGAGCAATTGAATCGAATCTACCAACGTTCAGCTTGCTTTTTGTTGTTTGGGCAGTTTTAGATATTTATACCCAATTATCAATTGTGAGACCTGTTTAAAAAAATGCAACTGTAGGCAAGCTCCAAACCAATACACAATCAGTCATTCCCAATTCTTCTATTCTTCTATTCTTTAATTCTTTAATCTAAGATGGTATGAGGAACGGGGAGTTGAGCGGCATTAAGTGTTGCTATTTCCCTACCCGTAAAACCTATTGTAGAGTGGAGGCGCGGCGCTTAATTTATAGCACCCAACCATAAATCTCCAACCGCACCACAACCCACCGCCAACCAAAGACCGGGTAAATTTACAATTTTTGAAAGCAACGCTGTATCAGCCAAAAATTGTCGCACTAGCGCGGTATTCTTGGGCAGAAAGCAGCCGCCAACTCCCATCACCCACAAGTTCCAAAACCTGCTGGTGATATTTCACTAAACTCACTCGGTGGCCGACACTCACAAACGTAGTTTTAGTGGCTTGCAACTGCTCGTATAAATGTTGCTCGTTCTTCAAATCCAAAGCACTTGTCGCCTCATCCAAAATAGCGTATCTAGGTTCCGTCAATAACAATCTAGCAAAAGCTAAACGTTGCTGTTCTCCCAGCGACAAAATCTCACTCCAATCTAAATCCGCATCAAAACCGCCCAATCTGTCTGGCAAATCTGCTAAATTTACTGATGCCAAAACGCGGCGCAATTTTTCCTCATTAACCTCGCTGCTGGTATTGGGATACAAAAGTTGCGATCGCAAACTACCTAAAATCATATAAGGACGCTGCGGCAAAAACAGCATTTCCCCCAATCCCGGCCGCGCCAAACGCCCCGTTCCCGAGTCCCACAAACCCGCAATTGCCCGCAGCAAAGAACTCTTCCCAGCACCGCTTTGCCCGACAATTAACAGTCCTTCACCGGGCTGCACTGCTACCGACAAATCCCTAATCAAAGTCTTTTGATGTTTGGGAGTATCTAAGGTGACGTGTTCCAGTAACAACTGGGAATCTATAACTGTATCAATGGTTCTGACTTCGACTTCAACTGGAGTTATTTCATTTTTCAAAGACTCATTGAACGTGGCTAGACGATTAATTCCCGCTGCAAATAAACTCAAAGTTTCAATTTTGTAGACCACCAAAGAAAATGCCTCTAAAACCTGACGAAAAGCAAATTCAGCTTGAGTAATATCGCCGTATCTTATCTCACCTGCAAAGTAGATAGAAGCCAGAAATAAAGATGGGATAATATAAGTTGCATACTTATAGCTGTATGTAAAATATTGCAGATTTCGTTGCCAGCCAATTAGTAAATTAAAGTTCCGAACTGCTTCTGAGAATCGGTTTTTTACTTGGACAGATTCCTGCGTTTCTCCCCGGTAAAAAGCAATTGATTCTGCATTGTCGCGAATGTGGACTAATCCATACCGAAAGTCAGCTTCTTTGCGGAGCTGATTGAAGTTCAAAACTATCAATCTTTTGCCAAAAATTACCATTACTACCGTCCCAAAGACAGCATAAATGATTAGTCCAATCGAAAGACCTTTAGAAATAGACCACAGAATGCCCGTAAAAGAAATAATATCAATAACTGCTCCCAACATCAGCAGCAAAAAATCTAAACTCGTGCTAGTGAAGGATTTGATATCTTCAGCGATTCGCTGGTCGGGATTGTCGATTTCCTTCTGAGAATTTACTTCGTAATAAGCGCGGTTTTGAAAATATCTATCCAGGAAACTATCCGTCATCCACTCTCGCCAATATAGTCCCAGTTTATCTTGGGTATATCGGTAAATAACTACTATCGGAGTACCGATGATGAAAACTCCAGCATAAACCCACATAAACCGCCAAAAAGTGTTCTGATCTTTTTCAGCAAGTGATGTCGTAAAAAAGTTACCTATGTAGCTAATTACTACGTTAATGCCGCTAACGGATAGCGACAAAAATAGCAGCAGAGCTAACATTATCCACTGCTTCCAGCGCGGTATCAACTTGCTTCTGAAAAAGACAAAAGCAGCCAGCGGGAGAATTAGCATTAAACCAACGATCGCAATTGTCGGTGAGTAGATAATCCCTTTAATCAAAGTAGCTAAGCCAGCGGCAACCCCGTTAAAAGCCTCTGGAAAAAAGACTTGAGCACCCAAACTGACAACACTGACAGCCACAAACATCGCAGCGAACAGAAATATCAACAACAGCGTCACTAATCCCAAAAAGATTCGGCCGCCCCCAGGCTCTAAAGGATAAAAGTAAGGCTGAGCGATAGCAATAAATCTCTGCCACAACTGACGGTCAAATCGATTCATCTTTGCTTTTTACAAAACTACTTTGACTGTTCTAACATATCAAGTCTTGTGACAAACTGCAGCACTAATTTATTTCGGAGTTTAGCGAAAAAATTTGTCTCACCCACAGACGGAAACTTGTTTTCCCAGTTAACTGGTGGAGAGAAAAAATTGGGAGCTTAGTTCAAGCTCTTAGATTCATCGGTGGAGTCAATCCTTTAATCTCAAATCTAAAATCTAAAATCGATTGGATCAGAAGCAGTGGCGCTTTCGCCGGACAACTCCGACTGCAATTTGCTGCTGTAAAATCGCTGGCTAATTCCTAAAATTACTTGTTTCATTACCCAATACAAAACAGCAATTACTACAAAAGTTACAACCATTACTAAAACCGGACGCTTGCCTATCAAATCGTTCATTACTGTGTTAACTAGCGCATCGGGATTAGTAAGAATGTCCCAAGTGTTGAAGCGGATAAATCGCCCTAAATAAATGCCGATCGCCGAAAGTGCGTGTATAGTTATCTCCGTTGCCAGGATAAATCTACTCCAACCCTGTTGTTTCAAATAGTAACCCAAATTCATCACCGACAGCACGTAAGCCCCACACCCAACCAGCATAAACGCCAGATACTGCGGGATCAAAGCTAGAGTCACAGTCCACACCGAGTTCCCCTCTTTAATCTGCTCAATCAGGTGAATGATATCAGTTAAAACGTAGGGCGCATTAGGCAAAAATGCGATAAACCAGAAAAAACCGCCCCACCAGCGGAAAGAGCGAACTCCGCGCTGCCGCAGTACCCAGATGTCTAAAGCCATCAGTGTCAGCGTAATCGCGATCGCGCCCAAAACGTAAGTTTTGCCCACATCTTGCACAATGTGCTTCAGATAGTTCAAAACATGGCGCGTACTGGGCAAAAAAGTAAGGCCCAGGAGAAAGGCCGTACCCCACAGCAGCCAGCGCGATCGAGGTTTGCGAAACAGCCAAAAACTCAGGCCCAGCGGTACTAAAGCCAAAAACAAATTCCAAGACATCCAGCGGACATTGTGTCCCATTGCTTGCAACGCTTCCAGGATTAATCCCATCATGTCAATTTTTATACAATTAAAGGTTTGATGCAACACCGCTTCATTCGCAGCTTCCGTCTATTTTAGTCTTTAAGTTGTAGGGTGAGTCAGCTTATCGCTGCGCCCCTGAAAATCAACAACTGCTGACGCATACTAGCACTGTGGAGTCACTCTCAAATCTCACATAGACGGGTGAACCCTACCACTGTGGAGTCAATCTCAAATCTCAAATCGACTGGTACACCCTACTGTTTATAAACTTTGTCAATCGGAATCTCAATCTTAAAAGTCGTTCCGCATCCTATGGAAGAAATGCACTCAATCTTACCCTTGTGCTTTTCCACCACAATCGAGTGCGCGATAGACATTCCCAACCCCGTACCTTTCCCCACAGCTTTGGTAGTAAAAAACGGGTTAAAAATTCGATCGACTATCCCCTCGGGAATGCCCGTACCGTTGTCCGAAATTTCTACCCTAACAGTGTTCTCGGAGGTTACACCCGTGGAAATAGCAATCCGTCCAGTCTTTGTCTCGGATTGTGGAACCGATAACTGGTGATATCGTTCTTCAATAGCATCAATTCCATTAGCAATAATATTCATAAACACCTGATTGAGTTGGCTGGCATAGCACTCCACCAGTGGCAGTTTTCCAAACTCCTTAATTACTTCAATTTCCGGGCGGCTGTCCCGACTCTTCAAGCGGTGCTGCAAAATTAACAAAGTGCTTTCAATTCCCACGTGAATATCTACCGGCTTCATTGCGGATTCATCCAGCCGGGAGAAATTTCTGAGGGACAACACAATTTGCCGGATGCGCTCGGTTCCTACCTGCATTGAACCCACAACTTTTCTTAAATCCTCAGCCATGAAATCCAAATCTATCTCTTGAATGCGATCGACAATTTTGGAATTTGGTTCGGGATACTCCTGTTCGTAAAGAGTCACCAGATCCAGCAACTGTTGTGTATACTGGTTGAGATAATCAATGTTAGCGTGAATGAAATTAACGGGATTATTAATTTCGTGAGCGATGCCTGCAACTAATTGCCCTAAAGAAGACATTTTTTCAGTTTGGATGAGCTGAGTTTGAGTAGAGCGCAATTCCCGCAGCGCTGACTCTAAATCTTGAGCTTTTTCTCTTTCTCGTCCCTCGCTTTGCTGCAGTGATTCTTCTGCTTGCTTGCGAGTCGTAATATCCTGGCAAAATCCAATTATTACCTTAGCCTTACCCTCAGGATTCCTGCTAAAAATAGTATCCCGACTTTGCAGCCACAAAAATTGATCATCTGCGGATCGCATCCGGTACTCAATTTCCCTAATTTCGCCATCTTTAATTCCAGCAAAGCTGGCATGGTGTTTCACAATTTTAGGCAAATCTTCGGGGTGTGTTAACTGAGGCATGAGTGACGCATCCATCCCTCTAATTTCGTCGCTGGTATAGCCCAGAAGCGCGAACATGGAAGTATTAGTGTAGATATTTCGCTGTTCTTCTAAGTCGTAGAGATACAAAATACCTGGAGTAGCTGATGCTACTTTTTGAATGAACTGCTGGCTTTCTTGCAAAGCTAATTCAGCTTGTTTGCGATCGGTAACATCAACGACGATGCCGTCCCAAAGAATATCGCAGTTTTCTTTAGCTTCAGGACGCGACATTATCTGCAACCAGCGAATCTTGCCTGAAGGTAGCACTATCCGTCCTTGCCACTGCCAAGGTTGCAAATTCTGGGCAGAAATAGCACCCGATTCCTCATAATTTTGGCGGTCTTCGGGATGAATCAAATCTGTTACCAAAGCCGCATTTTGCAGAACATCTTCTGGTTCTAACTCAAAAAGTTCTCGGCAAGCAGCACTTATGTAAGGAAAACAGAAAGAGCCATCTGGACACAACAAAAATTGATAAATGATTCCCGGCACATTACGCGACAGCTTTTGGAATCTTGCCTCGCTTTCCCGCAGTGCTTCCTCTGCTTGTTTGCGCTCCGTAATGTCAGTAATTGAACCAACCATGCGGACTGCTTTTCCAGATGCGTCCCACAAAGCTTGTCCCCGACTCAATATCCATTTGTAGGCGCTGTTGTAGCACCAGCAGCGGTATTCGACGATGTAATGCGGCGTTTTCTTGTTTAAATGGTCTTGGAGAGCTTGCATTACTAACGCTAAATCGTCGGGATGCGTGCCCTTGTTCAATTCGTCAAAGTAATCGAGAATGGGGCTGTGTTCGTCGTATCCGGTGATTTCCTTAAATCTATCGGACAGGAATAGTTCCCCTGTTTGCAAGTTCCAGTCCCAAATGCCGTCGTTGTTGCCTTTGAGTGCTAACTGCCAGCGTTCTTCAGTTTGCATCAATTGAGCAGTTCTCTGTTTGACTCTATTTTCTAGTTCTTGATTGAGCTGTTTGAGACTTTCTTCTGCCTGGTTGCGTTCGATCGCAATTCCTGCTAAGTTTACGATCGCCTCTATCAATTGCAGCTCAAAAAAATGAGGGTGGCGCGGTTGGGAATAATACATTCCAAAAGTTCCCAAAACTTGACCCTGATATGAGAAAATAGGAGTAGACAAGCAAGCTCTCAGTCCAAAACTCAAGGCTAAATCTCGAAAATTTTTCCACAAAGGATCGCTGGCAATATCTGTAACGATTACCTGTTGGCGACTAAAGGCAGCAGTGCCGCAGGAACCGACATCCGGGCCGATGGCTATACCATGAATAGCAGCATTGTAACTCTCGGGCAAACTGGGCGCGGCTCCGTGTAGTAAATGTTTGCCATCTGGAGCTAGAAGCAATATCGAACCCAGGACATCTCTAGATTGCTGCTCGATAATTTGAACTAAAGTGTTTAAAGTATCGCCCAGAGAAGCACCCTTAGCAATCATTTCTAAAATTTGTTTTTGACCCGTTAACCAATTTTCAGCTTGCTTGCGCTCTGTAATGTTGCGGGCCACCCACAAAACCGTGTTTTCTTTCATGGGCGAGATGGTAGCGGCAAACCACGTTTTTAGGCTGCCAATTTCCAAGTTATATTCAAAAGTACAGATTTGATTTGTAGCGAGGGCGGTGCGAATTTGCTCCAGAAAAGATTCTGCCATTTCTGTAGAGAATAAGTCGCTAATTTTTTGACCGACAAGTTCTGGAGACGGTTTATATAAAAGTCCGGGATTGGTCGGGGCAATTTTCAGGTAGCGTCCTTCAATATCAATCACCAAAATTACGTCGTTCATTGCCGCAAACAAAGTCCGCAGTTCTGCTTCAGAAGCTTGCAGGGCGATTTCAGCTTGTTTGCGATCGCTAATGTCGCGCCCTACTCCTTGACACTCAATCAAGCTGCCCGTACTGTCAAAAATCGCCCGATTCGTCCACTGCTGCCAGCGAGTTTCCCCTGTTTCGAGAACGACGCGGTGTTCACAGGTAACGACGGGGTTTTGTAGGCTTAGAGAGCTGAAACTGCGGCTGATAATTTCTTGGTCTTCTGCCGGCATCAAGGGCATAAAAGTATGGCCCTCCAAATCCGATCGCGATTTATTGAAATAGCGGCAGTAGGCATCGTTGACAAAAGTCAAAACTCCGCTCGGCAAGAAACGGCAAATCAGTTCGGTTTGGTCTTCAATAATTGCCCGATAGCGAGATTCGCTCTCAAGCAGCGCGGCTTCTGCTAAGACGCGATCGCTAATATCCGTCCCGATACAAAGCAGCCCTGCCAAATTTCCCTCCGCATCTAGCAAAGGTTTATTTGTCCACGCTACCCACACCCTTTCTCCATTGCTGCGGATGTTTTCGTTTTCATTTTGGAAGTATTTTTCCGGCAGTGGCAAAGAGTCTCGAATCATTGCCGCCAGGTCACTTTCTGATAAATCTGTTTTCGGTATAATTGTCCCGATCGCACTTTTGCCGATGATTTCTGCTTCTGAATACCCGAAAAAAGTTTCAGCAAACTCATTAAAAAAAGTAATTTTGCCTTCACTGTCTAACTGCACAATAATGCTGTTAGCATTCTCAACCAATTGTCGGTACTTAGCTTCGCTTGCCTGCAGCTTCACAGGGCCATATACCCAGCTAAACGCCACTACCCCGCTGAAAACAGCCAGCAAGCCGCCTCCAAAGATCAGCCACCCCCGAAACGGCGAATGTGCAGGCCATCCTCCCGCCGGAATTGCTGCCAACTGCCAGGAACCGTGCGGCAAAGTCACTTCCAGCAGCACGGGATTGTGCTGAAAAATTGACCCGTCACCAAAAAACACAGGGCCGGATGCTCCCTTCCCGTCTTTGCCCCGCAGAGCGTATTGCAGCTTCGCTGAGGAGTCATTGAGTCCTGCTTCCTCAATCAGGGAATTTTTGTCGATGATCAAACCTGTCAAGCCCCAGTAAACTCCTGTTTCAGGCTCGGCGCCGGAGGGTGTGAGAAAAATCGGCGATCGGCTGATGAACGTCTCGTCCCCCTCCAATAATTTCACGGGCCCGGCGAGCAAAGTTTTTCTGGTGTTGATGACCTCTTTGACCATTTGCCGCTGTGCGGGTAGCGCCGTCAAGTCAACCCCGATCAGCGCTTCATTTCCCTCCCGTGGGTAAATGTAAGCGATCGTCGTGCCTTTAACTAAAGTTATGGCGCGGATGCCCGGTTGCTGTGCCACCAGAATTCTCGCCGTCGCTGTAAACTCGGCTTCAGTGATGTTTGGGTTGTTGGAAAGGTAAGCCCCCAAACCCCGCGTCAAAAACACGCGGGAATTCAAAGCGCCTTCCAGCTTAGAACGGACTGTGCTGAGGCGTTCGAGGGTGCTAGCGCGGTTGTAGTGAAAAAACCGCCGCTGTTCTGAGCGATCTAAAATGCCAACTCCGACCAAAATTGCTATTGATGCCGAAATTGCTGCTAAATACGGTGAAATTTGGAATTTTTTCACCTTAAAGTATTCCATCTGCCGGCGGTTAAGGTATATTTTTTAGATCTTTAGATAGATTTAGTTTAGTTTGATTTCTCTAGGCCAATGCCAGATTTTCGGCATACCGGGCTTTTCGCAAGCGGGCGGGAGTTTGTTGTGTTCTAGGACGCCCGCCCAACGTCGGCGATCGGCAAGCCTCTCATGATTAATTCTATGGAAAAAGTTTTAAATCTACAATCGACTGAGCGAAAGTAATGTGGTCATAAGCCCCTGTATTCATTCCTTCGCAGACTCAGGACGGAGACTTTAAAAAGCTTTGCATCCTTCCTAAAAAGCCCCCGGATTCATTCCTTCGCAGGCTCAGGACGATATCAATCTAAAATCTAAAATCTAAAATCTAAAATCTAAAATCTAAAATTGGTTGACTCGCCCTTGCTCGGGTAGGGCGCGCCACGATACCGTACCACACCCGGGGGGGGAGCGCGCACCCGAAAGACGCGAGTTATTAGCTAAAATAGGTTTAGGAATAATTTTTTTCAGCGCTACGGCCAATCATTCATAGGGGCAATTTGATGCAAGAACAGTTGATGGAAGCGATCGCACCTTACCGCGATCGCGTAGATTATCTAGAAGTTCGCCTCGAACAAAGCGAGTCAACTGCGATTAGTTTTCGCGGCCCTCAGTTAGATGCTGTCAACCGCAGTTTTAGTCTCGCCGGCGGCATCCGCGCCTGTCACAAAGGTGGCTGGAGTTTTGTAACTTTTAACGGTTTAGATGAGTTAAAAGACCGTATTGAAGAAGCTGTAGTGCAGTCTCGTTTGGTTGGCAGCGAAAAAACTCTACTCGCAGATGTCACCCCGATTCAAGATTATGTAGCGGTGGAATTGGGTCGCGACCCGCGCTCTATTACTCTAGCCGAAAAGCGGAAATTGCTCGAATCTTACAATCAGTTGCTGTTAGATTATGACCCGCGAATTCAGACGACAATGGCAGGTTACAGCGACAGATTTGGGATTACTTATTTTGTGAATTCTCAAGGTACTTGCATCGCTCAAGAGCGCTTGGATGTGACCGGGCGTTTCGGAGCGATCGCCCGCGGCGAGGGCGGTGTCGTCCGCCAAGGGTTTGAGTCGATTCACTCGCGATCGGATTACGATGTGTTGACAAATATTGAAGATCGTGTTAAAAGTGCGGCCGTTCGAGCTGTGGGCCAACTAGAGGCAAAATCGGTGAAAGGCGGCCAGTATCCGGTGATTTTAGACCCTTATTTGTCGGGGGTATTTATTCACGAAGCTTTCGGTCATTTGTCGGAAGCAGACGGCATTTACGAAAACCCAAAAATGCAGGAATTGTTGACTTTGGGCAAGCCTGTGGCGATCGAACAATTGAATGTAATTGACGACGCAACTGTGCCGGGATTGCCGGGAACTTTGAAATACGACGACGAAGGCGTGCCGGCTCAGTGCAAGCATTTAATTAAAAATGGAGTTTTAGCGGCTCGGATGCACAATCGCGAGACTGCGGGCAAAATGGGCGAAAGTCCGACGGGAAATGCCCGGGCTCTGAGCGCTACTTTTATGCCTTTGGTGCGGATGACTAATACTGCGATCGAGTCTGGCGAACATTCTTTTGACGAAATGGTTGCCGACATTGACGAAGGAGTTTATGCAGTGCGGATGTTGGGAGGACAAACCAACGGCGAAATGTTTACGTTTGCGGCGGCTCAAGGGTTCATGATTCGCGACGGCAAATTGGCCGAACCGGTGAGCGATGTCACTTTAAGTGGCAATGTATTTCAGACGTTAAAGGATATTGAGTCTATAGGTAACGACTCGGTTTATGCCTACGGCGGTTGCGGTAAAGGCGGTCAGAGCGGTTTGCCCGTAAGCGTCGGCGGCCCCCATTTGCGGATTAAAAATGTCGTCGTCGGAGGAAGATAATCATTAGTCATTAGTCATTAATTATTAGTTCCAAACTTACGCAACTGGCACATGGTGAAGGCGTGCTCGCGCCCTCACGCCTCACCTTAACCAGTCCGAGACACTGACAAGTTGACAACTGATTCAAAATCTACTCTAGAGGGCTTCAGCTAGGTCGTTCGGTGTTTGGGAGGCTTCATAAATTACAGAGAAAGTGGGGAAGTGCGATCGCGATTGTAGACTTTACCAGACTTTGTTGATTTTTTTTTTAATTCCCCTTAAGTTGCCTTCATATCTATCCGATTATTCTGGCTAATCGGAATCTCAATCACAAATTCTGCACCTCGATCTGGCTGCGAAAAACACTTCAAATCTCCGCCGTGCTTCTCCACCACAATCTGATAGCTGATCGATAATCCCAAGCCCGTGCCATCACCCAGAGGTTTAGTTGTAAAAAAAGGATTAAACAGCCGATTTATTACATCGCTTGTCATCCCCGGGCCATTATCTTTAAAACTGATTCTTACCCACTGGTGATTCAGCAGAGAAGTAGCAATCGTAATCGTTCTAGGCTCGGTTTTAATTTGCTCCGGGCTGCGTTCTTTCTCATAGTGATTCAAGGCATAAATGGCATTGCTTAGCAAATTCATAAATACCTGATTCAACTGACAGGCATAACATTCTATTTGTGGCAAATCTCCGTATTCTTTAATAACTTCAATAGACGAAGAATGCGGCTTAGCCTTGAGCTGACTATGCAAAATTACTAGAGAGCTGTCGATTCCCTCGTGAATATTAACGGGTTTCATCTCAGCTTCGTCGAGGCGCGAGAAGTTCCGCAAAGTCAGCACAATCTGACGGATACGTTCTGCCCCCAATTTCATCGAAGACAGCATTTTAGGCATATCGTCTTTGATAAATTCCAGCTCTATTTGCTCAATTAAAGCTTCGATTTCCGGGTAGTTATGGGGATCGTGCTGCTGGTAAAGCGTGATTAAAGTCAATAGCTGATGAGTGTAATCCGTGACATAAGTTAAGTTCCCATAGATGAAGTTAACAGGATTATTAATTTCGTGGGCAATCCCGGAAATTAGTTGTCCTAAGCTAGACATTTTCTCAGTCTGAATAAGCTGAGATTGGGTGCGCTGTAAATTTTGCAGGGCCAGTTCTAGTTGGATGGCTTTTTCTCGCTCTCGCGCTTCCGATTGCCGCAATTTCTCCTCTCTTTCTTGGCGGGCGCGCTCGTTTTCCTTTAGCTGCTGCACATGACATAAAGTTTTGTTAATGGTAATTTCTAAATCCTGAAAATTTATAGGCTTAATCAAAAAGTCAAAGGCCCCGCCATTCATCGCCTTTCTGATATTCCCCAAATCGCCATAAGCAGATATAACTACTGTTTTGACCATAGTAACTAGCTCGTTAAGTTTCGCTAGCAAAGCCATACCATCCATGACTGGCATATTAATGTCTGTCAGGATAATATCTATATCCGGGTGCTCTCGCAACGTTGAAAGCGCTTCTACGCCATTGTGTGCAAAAAAAACTTGGTATTCTCCGGTGCGGATCTTTTGTCTAAATTTCTGGGAAATTAAAGATTCTAAATCAGGCTCGTCATCCACAAATAATATTTGAGCTGGCATATTGCGAGCCAGTGCGGTCGTAGGTGACATTTTTTGAACTCCTGGGATTCATTAACTTATCCGCCGAGTAATTTTTATCTACTTTACGTCCTATTATAGATTATTTCAGGAGTAATGAAAAGGCTGATTTCTACAAGGGCCAACCAGATGGCTGGAATAGGCTCTGAGTTTGGTAAAAGTCGATGGATTAGCTAAGGTTGAGTGCCGCCCTAGTTTGTCTGATTGGAATTTCAATCCAGAACTCTGTTCCCTGCCCCACCTCTGAAAAACAGTTCAATGCGCCCCCATGCTTCTCATGTACAATTTGGTAGCTTATATAGAGACCCAAACCAGTACCCTCACCTACAGGCTTAGTAGTAAAAAATGGTTCAAAAATACGGTCTTTCACCTCTGCCGTTATTCCCGGCCCATTGTCCCGAATTTGAATGACGACACGGGATTTTTCCTCTAGCAGAAAAGTGCGAATAGTAATGGCGAGGGGGCAAGCGGGGGGGTTATCTAGTGACCGTTGTTTGTTGTACTCATTCAAAGCATCAATCGCATTAGAAAGGATGTTGATAAACACCTGGTTGAGTTCTCCGGCATAGCATTCCACTAAAGGCAGATTGCTGTACTCCTCCATCACTTGAATCTCTGGACGCGCTGCCCTTGCTTGAAATCGATTATGCAAAATCAGCAGGCTGCTTTTTATCCCTTCGTGAATGTCAACCGACTTTATGTTAGCTTCATCCAGTCTGGAGAAGTTACGCAAAGACAAAATAATCTTCTGAATGCGGTTAACGCCCCCTTTCATCGACACCATAATTTGAGGTAAATCTGCTATCAGAAATTCCAAATCTATGGCTTCGATTTCAGCTTGAATCTCAGAATTGGGAGGGGTGTACTGCTGATAGAGATGCAGCAGGTTCAGTAGGTCTTGGATATAATCACTGACGTGGCTGATATTGCCGTAGATAAAGTTGATGGGGTTGTTGATTTCGTGGGCAATCCCCGCAACCACTTGACCCAAAGAAGACATTTTTGCAGTCTGAATTAGTTGAGCTTGGGTCTTTTTTAGGTCTTGCATACAGTTCTGTAAATGCTGAGCTTGTTCTCTAGCGCGAGCTTCTGACTCCCGCAAGCGCTGATTTTCTTTTACCTGTTGCACCTCGCGCAGCGTTTTGTTGAGGGTAATTTCTAGATCCTGAAAATCTATAGGCTTGGTTAGAAAGTCAAAAGCACCGAAGTTCATCGCATTTCTTATATTTTTCAGGTCGCCATAGGCTGATATAACTATTGTTTTGAAAGGGCGGTTTATCTGATTAAGTTTAGAGAGTAAAGTCAGGCCATCCATTTCAGGCATATTAAGGTCGGTCACTACTATATCTAGATCCGGGTATTCTTTCAATTTCTCCAGCGCTTGTACGCCATTGTGGGCAAAAAAAAGCTGCCATTTTTCGGCGCGGATTTTTTTCCTAAATCTCTGGGAAAGTAGAGATTCTAAATCTGGTTCATCATCCACAAACATTATTTTTGCTGACATATTCATTTTTCAGTAACTCTTAAAACTCATGATAAAGATTTAGCGTTCCAGAAGAACAGAAGGAAAATGCAATCGAGCCATTTTAACTCGACTGAGGTACTGCTTTCAATTACCAATTACTCATTACCAATTACTAAATATGTTTCCTTGTAAATTTACTCCAAGTTGAGTATTTTATTTTTGAGTGTATCAAAATTAACAGGCTTAGTAATATAGTCATCAGCTCCATAAGCCATTGCGGTTTGGTAATTTCTCTCATCTCCATAAGCCGTAATCATAAAAACTTTTAAATCGGGAAACTTTTCTTTGAGAATCCTGAGCAGTTCGATCCCATTCATTCCTGGCATATTAATATCCGATAAAATCAAGACAATAGACGCTTCATCCTGGTTTTCTAAGTAGTTCAAAGCTGCCTCTGCGGACAGGGAAAAATGAAATTGAATTTGCCCTGCTTTGATTTCTTTCCTAAATTTCTGCTTGAACAGTGACTGAATATCTTCCTCGTCGTCTACCACCATTACTTTCATTTTTTTAACTCCTTTATTTCAGCTATTTTTTGGGGCAAGGTGATTATAAACTCTGTGTATTTTCCTACTTCTGTTTCGACTTTTAGTTCTCCGCGATGTTGCTGGACGATAACATCCTGACTGATAGACAGACCTAGACCAGTACCTTCGGCTGGTGGTTTTGTAGTAAAAAAGGGATTGAAAATTTTATCGAGTACCTCGGGTTTTATACCTGAGCCATTATCGCGAATGCGGATTTCAATCGCGTCACCAAGATTTCGAGTTCTCACGTCAAGCAGCGGTGAAAATGCTGAGCCCATTTCTTGTTTCTTTTTATAGGTTGCATAGCAAGCATTGCTAATAATGTTAAGAAAAACCCGACCGATGTCTTGTGGCACGACCTCTACTTCGCCTATGTCATTGTCATAGTCGGTTTCTATGGTAATGTTAAAAGCAGCTTCCTTGGCTCGCATCCCGTGATAGGCTAGATTGATATATTCAGCCAATAAACTATTTAGATCTGTAGCTTCCCAGTGACCGCTTTGTCCGCGAGAATGCAAAAGCATATTACCAACGATTTTGTCGGCTCTTTGACCGTGTTGATTGATTTTTTTAAGATTAGCTGTGAGATCGGTTAATAGCTCGGCAATATCGTCACTGGTTTCGGGATCTAAACGTTCTGCTTGATTTTCAATTTTTTCAAACAGTTCTTCGGTTAATTCAGCAGAAAGTTCTGAGAAATTGTTGACAAAGTTTAATGGGTTTCTGATTTCGTGGGCAATGCCTGCTGTTAAACTACCCAGAGAAGCTAGTTTTTCTTGCACGACAATTTGATTTTGCATAGCTCTGAGATTTGCTTCTACCCGCTGGCGCTCTTCAATCTCATTTTGCAATTGCTGCACAGTATGGGTGAGTTCAGATGTACGCTCCTCAACTTTGATTTCTAGTTCCTCATTAGCTTTTTGCAGTGCTTCTTGGGCTTGCTTGCGATCGGTGATATCGCGCACGATCGCCACATATTCTTGGAGATCCTGATTGGAAAGAGAAGCTTGTTGAGAGAATCGGTTTGAGATAGCAACTTCCAGGATGCGCGAGTTTCCATCGGGTAAGTTGAGGGTGTGTTCGCTGCGACTGAGCCACTGATCTGGGTGAGCCGCTAATCCGGGTAGTAATTTGTTCAGGTAAGACCCAATTAGCCTTGTAATATCTATTCCGAAGAGGCTTTCAGCAGCGGGATTAGTCTGACGAATTACACCTTTTCCATCCAGCACTACAATAGCATCTAGGGCAATGGTAAAAAGCTGTTCTGCTCCCTCTCGTGCCTCGTCCATTAAGACGACTTGGGGTAAGCTCGTCCAGCAGGCAACGGCTACCCCGACAAAGGTGATACTCAACACTAGCACTACCAAAAGATTAGAGGCAAGACTTGAGTTAGCCTCTAAGGGGATACCAAACAACCAGCCGACCGTAGCGGCGCTAGAAATCAGTAAAATCACGACTACAACCTGAAACGCCACAAAATCTGGTATCAAGCTCTTGCGCTGTTGCCGATAACACTGAATCCACCACTCTGGATGAAACGGTGCAAAGGGAATGCGACGGATAGCCGCATCCACTACGAAAACAACCCCAGGAAACAGGAACCCAATCAGCACATCTTCCCGACTCCAAGCTAAGCCTCCAACCAGCAACACCACACCATCAAACATCAAGAAGCCTAATGCCAACCAAGGCCATCGCACTTCTGGAGAGCCTCGCCGCAGCCAGAGTCCGAGATTGAGTGACATCAACATTACGACGAAGCCAACAGAACCAATCACCAATAGCCGAGTTATATCTATCCAAAGTAAAGCGATCAAATTAATTAAAACGCAAAATATCAAGCCCGGTTGCAGAACACCTCGTCGGGAAACGATCGCAAACACGGGTGCAACATATCCATCTAAAGCGAGTTGGTACAACATTCGGGGAGAGTTAGAAACCGCAGTGGCGCAAGCTAGAAAACAGCTTGAAGCCAGCAACAGTGTCACGATTAATGAAGCTGACGGGCCCCAAAATGGTACGGCGGCTGCTAATAAATTCTTAAATGAGTCTTCCCCCAGTCCTTCAGTGGTGGCTAAGCGCATCAGTACCCAGGAGTTGGCTAGAAATATGGGAACAATTAGTGCAGCAGCTAAGTTCAGAAACCGCAAAGTTTCACTGGGACGACGGCTGTCGGCGACAAAGGAAGAAGCTGTTTCGCAGGCGCAAGTAGCGTAGATCGCGAAGCACGACCACTTAGCCCAGTCCACAAAGGTTAAGGTTGGCCAACTGCTGGGGAAAAGTCCGGGACTCTCTGGAGATAAAGCTAACCATCCCATCCCTTGAATGCCAAACACCAGTAGAAATCCAATTGCTGGGAACACGAAAAATGCGTGCAGTATTCCTAGAGCGCGAGTGCCGCTAAATGCCACAATATAAGCGATCAGTGTGAATCCAACTATGAGAATTGTTCTGGGACACGGAATGCCCAAGGGTTCCAGGTTAGCTTGGATGAGGTCTGTGATGACGATCGCATTCACTGATGGATATACTACCCAACTCAGGAAGTAAGCGAATGCCGCATAGCGACCCAGAGAGGGATAGTTCCTCAGTAGCCTGGTGATATAGTTGGGTGTTCCTCCGGACATTTCTGGCCAATGTTCCCCTAGGCGTTTCACTTGCAGGTTCAGGATTACTCCTAACAGCACGGCGGGCAGCCAGACGAAAATTGCATTTGGGCCCAGAGCGGCGTACATTGGTGGTGCAATTGTTACCCATGCGATATGACCGCTCAGGCCAAAGCCCCAGGTTTCAATAGAACTCAGGCTTCTCTGGAGGCGCATGGGCGATCGCCTACTAAGATTTTCTGTTGGGGAAGGCTGAGTTGGTTCTGAGTAGTAGCCGTTTTCCGGCTGGTGTCGGATGTCTGTCGCCATCAATTTTACCTATTATTTTGGGGATTTTGCTGTCGCGACCCTGATGTTCAGCTTTATAGCTTTTAACTTATTTCTGTTAAGCATTTTTGCTAATTTTAAATTTTGGTAAAGCTGCCTTTCCCAATCCACCCTGAAAATCTATCTCAATGGATCTTCCATATTACCAGGACTTACGCAACTGTCACAGCTCGGTGTACCAGCACCAAAAAATTATACAATAAACATCGAACAAGAAGTTTTAGTTGCTCAATTAAATAACTTAATAGCAGCCCGTGTTTAATTTGATCTATTGTTTTGCCATTTTTATCGGCTAAACTTTTGAGCGCCTAAGCCACACAAGTTCATGACAAGCAATATGATTTGTTTGAATTCTAGCTTGACGGGAGTGGCAAGATTCTCTCCCTGTTAATTGCTTGAGTTCCCTAGGAAATTGCTCAATTTTCCAACCAATAGCACACACATTAGTGTACGTTATTGGTGCGCTTATTATTGAGTTTAGTCGTTAGTCGCGACTGTCAACTTTTTAGTGCTCCGGACTGGTTAAGGTGATGGGTGAGGGCGTGAACACGCCCTCACCATGTGCCAGTTTCGTTAGTTATTAGTAGGGTGCGCCGAGGCGCACTTTACTACTACAGATAGTGTAAAAATAACAGGAATGCAGCGTAACTCCTGTTCTTCCTTCTTCTCTCTTCCTTCTGACTTCATAACTTACTCAAAAAATGGTTTAATCTGCTATTGGTAGAGTCTCTGTGCGCCGAGGCGCACCCTACAGATAGACTTTGTGCGTCGAGGACTGTTCCCTCTTCCTTCTTTCTTCTTCCTTCTCAATAAAAAACCCCGGTTTCTTGAAGAAACCGGGGTTTTTTGTACCAACTAAGAGAGGAGTCAAAAGTTAACAGGTAGCGGTTGGCGGAATTCTGCATTTCTCGCACAACCCTCTAAACCAAACTACGGGCAAATTCTAGTTGCAGCTTCTTTAAAGCTGTCTCATTTCCTCTTCCAGCACCCGAACCAAATCTTGGTTCCCACTGGATCTCGCTACTTCTATGCGGTGTATCAGTTGCTTGTGAATGTTAGCGCGGTGGGTTTCTGCTACTTTTTTTACGTTTTGACGATTTGTGTTCATGGTGGACGTTCCTTATATAAAATTTGGTGTACCCGCTACTTCTATAATATAGCGCTAAATTTCAAAAAGTATCTAAATTTACAAAAAATTTACAGTTATTGACCGATCGCGCAAACTAATGTATAAGATTGGCCATAAGTCAATAGCGATATCTTGACAATCAAAAAAAAGGCAGAAGCCTAGAGCAGCAGAAAGCAGAAAGCTAGAGCAGCAGAAGGCTAGAGCAGCAAAAGGCAGAAGGCAGAAGTAGAAATTCTCCCCGTCTCACAACATTTACTCAAAGGGTAAGGTACTTATGGCGTACCCAACATTTACTCAAAACTCAAAACTTCCTTCAGCGCCTCTACCAACTGCTGAATGTGTGCGAGCTCGTGAGTTGCCATCAGCGAAATCCGAATTCGACTGACACTTACAGTCGGAGGCCGAATCGCCGGAGCAAAAATACCCATGTCCTTGAGTTTGCTCCCTACTGTTAAAGCTGCCGCTGCATCTTTTAACGGAAGACTGAAAATTGGGGAGAGGGAATTGCTAATTGGTAATTGGTGATTGGTAATCGCGCAATATTTGAAAGTTTCGATATTTTGTTGCAACCGAACTCGGCGTTCTGGTTCTTGCTGTACAATCCTCACAGCTTCCAAAGCAGCCGCCGCATCAGCAGGCGTCAATGCCGTAGTATAAATCCAAGTCGCAGCTCGATTACGCAGAAAATCAATTAAAGCAGCAGAGCCCGCAACGTAACCGCCCAAACTTCCCAAAGCTTTGCTGAGTGTCCCCACTTGAATCAGTGGTGTTCCCGTACACCCGAAATGTTCTGCACAACCGGCACCGCTAGCACCGAAAACTCCTGTAGCGTGAGCTTCATCTACTAATACCATGCAGTTAAAGGTGTCGGCCACAGCCAACAACTGCGGTAGCGGACACAAGTCCCCATCCATGCTAAAGACGCTATCGGTAATAATTAAACACTTGCGGTATCTTGCGCGATTTTGCTCTAGCTTGGCCTTTAAATCCTCAAGATTGCAGTGATTGTACTCTAGGGCAGTTGCACCACTGAGTGTGGCTCCGTTTTTCAGGCTCGAATGGTTGTACTTGTCAGATAATATCAAATCGCGCTTGCCGACAACGGATGCGATCGCCCCTAGATTCGCCAAATATCCCGAACTGAAGACTAAAGCATCTTCAGTTTGTTTTAAATTAGCAATAGCTTGTTCTAGCTGTCGGTGCAAATCGCGGTGTCCGCTGACCAACCTCGAACCCGTCGCACCCGTACCAAATTCCTTAGTTGCAGCCATAGCAGCTTGAATTAACCTGTCATCGCCGGCAAGTCCCAGATAATCGTTGCTGGCAAAGTTAATCAGCCTGTGGCTTGCTAACTTTACCACAGGCCCGGGGCAACTATCGATCGATTGTGGCGATCGATACCAATGGGCGCGGCGAACTGTGTCCAGGGACTTGTCTATCCAAGCGTAAGGGTCAGCGTTCATATTGGAAAGCGATCGGGTAATACGTTATATTAGCTGGTGATCAGTTCCTCCGCATCACATAAGCATATGCCACTCACTAAAAAATACAGATTAGTCACCCGCAGCGATTTTGACGGTCTTGTCTGTGCCGTTTTGCTCAAAGAACTCGATATGATCGACGAGATTAAATTCGTGCATCCTAAAGATATGCAGGATGGAAAAATCGCAATAACAAATAACGATATTAGCACCAATTTACCCTATGTTGAGGGAGTTCATCTAGCTTTCGATCACCATTTCAGCGAAACTCTCAGACACGAGAAAATCAAAATTAACCACATCATCGATCCCTATGCAGCTTCTGCAGCTAGGGTACTGTACCAATATTATGGAGGCAAAGCAAAGTTTCCTGATATTTCTGAGGCGATGATGGCGGCCGTTGACAAATCAGATTCCGCTCAATTTGCCCAAGAAGAGGTTCTGCATCCGCAAGAATGGGTGCTGTTAAACTTCATAATGGACGCCAGAACGGGGTTGGGAAGGTTTAAAGACTTTACAGTTTCCAATTATCAGTTAATGATGCAGTTAATCGATTACTGCAAAAATCATACCATCAATGAAATATTGCAGCTTCCTGATGTGAAAGAAAGAGTAGACCTCTACTTCGATCAAGAAGAAAAATTTAAAGAGCAAATACAGCGCTGCGCCCAAGTATATAATAAGTTAGTTGTTTTGGATTTGCGTAACGAAGAGGTGATTTATGCGGGGAATCGTTTTGTAATTTATGCTTTGTTCCCCGAATGCAATATATCGATTCACGTACTGTGGGGACTGAAACAACAAAATACTGTTTTCGCAGTTGGCAAGTCAATCTTTAACAAAACTTCTAAAACTAATATTGGGGAGTTAATGTTAAGATATGGTGGCGGCGGACACCAGAATGCCGGAACTTGTCAGATTGAGAATGATAAAGCTAGCAAAGTTTTGACAGAGTTAATTGCCCAGATAGAGCAAAATGGTTAAATTGGCTTTATCTTTTTTGCAGTCAGGACTTGAGTCTTTGATTATTTTATTTTTCAGGACTGAAGTCCTTACTACAAACGGGGATTTTCAGGACTGAAGTCCTTACTGCAAATGGGAGTTTAGTCCTCAAGGTTTTGAGCTGGCGGGTTCTGGGTATTGAGATTTTCTGAACTGTTGCCTTTGACTGGTGGCAAGTGGTCTACCAAACCCATATCAAAAGCGATATCCGGCAACTCATCAGCGTTATATTTTCCTGGCTCAAACAATCGCCCGGGAGTAAAACAAGGCTGTTTCAATCGTACCATTTCCCCCGGCGAAAACATTCCCCTAAACATTTTGCGTTCGAGTCCCATAATTTCTGCTCCTAAAACAACTTTCGCATTAATCTTAGCAATTTTTGAGCGGCAGCTTCCCAATTAAATAAATCCGCCGTCTCTCTAGCTTTTTGAGCTACCTGAAAACGCATCGGGTCTTCAACAATTTTTCGTAACTGCTGGCGAACAGACTGAACGTTTGGCTCGGCCCAATGAGGAGCATTTGTAATTTTTAGATACTGAGTATCGTAACACTTTCCTATGGGAATGAGCTCGTAAGCAATGGGATAGCAGTTATCAGCATTGGCGTACTCAGTCGGGCCGCCATACATAGTCATAGCGACAGGTAAACCCGCAGCAAAGGCATCCAAAATTTTAATCGCAAAACCCTCGCCGCGAAAGGGAGCTAAAAAAGCATCGGCTGACAAGTATAAATCAGCTAGTTCTGCTTTATTACAAAATTTAGGCATTATCCGAATTCTTGACTTGAACTTGCCGAATTGTTTTTCGATATTTACGAGATGTTCGGCTATAACATCTGGATGTTTTCCGCCATCTTTGATTATTAACTCTACCTTAGAATCATTTCTAAACTCTTCCCAAAAAGCTTGAATGGCGAGATCCGTGCCAAATCTATACAAATCAACAGAATTGGTCATGTGCAGAATATACTTTACATCTTTTTGGTTTTTTGGCGGTCTGGGAAAATAGAGTTGCGAGATTAAAGGATTGAAACCTAGAGGCATGACTGATACTTTGTCAGGCGGACATCCAGCTTTTATTAAAACGTTTTTAGAATATTGGCTGACGGCTAGTTTGTGAGATAAATTATTGACAGCATCGTAAATCCAGTAATCATAATCATCAGTATTTTTGGCGAATTCGTAATTGATAGCAAAAAGTTCTAAATTGAGATGTCCCTTGAGCTCTTTTAAAAAATAAGGTTTCCAGTAATGAGACCATTTTATCTGGAATAAGTCTGATGGTGCGGTGTTCATCCACTTTTCTAGCAGGTGGTTTTGTTCGGTTGTGGAATTATCGCAGATCTGAGAGGCAATTGTTGAAGGTTCGACAGAAATGGGAATTCCCATTTTGTCTAAAGTTTGTGCCAGGGATAGCGTAATATCAGCGAAGGAGTTAAAGTGTTGAAAACCAACGTTAAAGTGAACCATATTTATTGGTTATTACTTATTAGTTATTGGAGACAAAGCCTCCGGGTATGTATTCCCAAGCCGAGCCTGGGAACAAGACTAGAACACTAAAATACCACCATAAAAATTAATAAATAAAAAATAACAACTAACTAATGACTAATTGGCCGAGCGCACTAAAATGACTGTACAGTCGCACCCGCGCGCCACAGCTTCCGGGATGTTCCCGTGAATCACCTGCTTCAGCAGCCCTTCGCGGCTCGCTCCCAGGACGATCGCATCGCACTGATCGTTCTGAGCCAAATCAATTAAAGCATCAGAAACCGATTTAGCGCAAACCGAAGTTGCTATTATCGAACAGCTAACCCTGCGCTTGATAAACTCCGCCGCTTGCTTTAATTCACCGCGATCGGGTTCTGCACCAGAAGGCTGGTGAACCTGACACAATTTAATCTCCGGTACAGCACTCGCAGCCACTAAAGCAGGTAGCAGCCGCAAAGCCGCAGCTTGCTTGTAACCGCCACGAATAGGCACCAACCAGCGGTGCAAACCCATCAGCGTGTGCAGTCCCAATTCTGGCCCTGGAATGTCTGAATTCGGCGGGGAAAGTTCAGTGTCAGGAGTCGCTGATGAATCTGAGGATCTCGCCGTGGGATGATCTGCGCCGTCAACTCCTTCGGCATTTAAGTCCCATTCTATAGACGCATATTTCCGCCCGCTAAGAGCGGCGGCAAGCTCATTTTTCTTGCGGGTTGCTAATATTTTTTCGCTCCATTTAACCAAAATAACCTCGCAGCCGGCTTGCCGAATAACGGTATCGACCACATCACCAAAAATGCGTCCCCTGGTGGATGTTTCGCCTTGCCATCCCATCAAAATTAAATCGATATGTCGATCCTTAATTGTTTCTAAAATCGCGTGAGGCACGTCATGAGCTACCCGTATTTGGGTGTGTACAGGCAAGTTCAAATTGCGAATAATTCGCTCGGCTTGTTGCAGCAGGCGGCGGCTTTTTGTTGTCCGGACTGCGGTTTCTGAGGGGGAACTGTTGCGCGGTACTAAGATGATTTGCAGGCATTCTAATTCGTAATTACGATCGCGCGCGATCGCGGCCGCCAGCCGCAGCAAAGCGGGTGCTGTTTGGGGGTTGGAAAGCGGCACTAATAAGCGGCCGTTTCCGACTTGCGGAGCTCTGGTTTGATAGACAACATAGGAAGGTTCTGGATGCGGGCCCTGGGTTGTTTCTCCGCTGAGGCGATCGGATTCAACTCGGATAATGTCGCTGCGGGTAATAATTCCCACCAAACGCCGACCTTCTACGACTGGCAAGCGGCTGATATTGTAGTTGTTGAGCCTGTACAATACCTCGCTTAAAGTATCCTTTGCTTTGACTGCGATCGGCTGTACAGTCATAAATTCTTTGAGCAGCGACTTTCCAGAAAAATTGCGTTCGCTGGCATTTGCCAAATCGGTTTGACTGACAATTCCGACTAATTTGCCATCTTCAACGACGGGAAATCCTCGGTGGTGCGATCGCGAAAATGCCTGGATCACTTCATCGAAAGTCAGCAAACTCGAAAGAGTTTCAACTCGGCGCTGCATCACGTCCTCTGCGTACAAGTCGCTCAAAGTATTGCTCGCAGCTTTTGTTTTTGTCAGTTGAATGCCGTTAAACTCCAAAAGGTGAGTGTACAGCGAGCCACTCTCTACCTTTTCTGCCATTAAATAAGCAACTACACAACAGATCATCAAAGGCAGCACTAATTTGAAATCCGCCGTAATTTCAAACACAATTACTACCGCAGTAATCGGCGCTCTAGTAACCGCGCAAAAAAATGCTCCCATTCCCGCCAAAGCGTAAGTTACCGGCAAACCGACGCCCAGGGAATCTGCCTGCACAATGCCCACCATGTGACCTAGTGCAGAACCCATAACTAGCGAAGGGGAAAACAATCCTCCCGGAGCCCCAGAAGCCGAGGAAATAATTGTTAGAAAAAAGTGAGCTATAAAAGCAATTAAACTCGTTATCCCGCTTGCTTCACCGGTCAGCATAAACTCCCGTAAACCCGTATTATCGCGGAAAGTTTCTGGGAGAAAACCTATTACTAAACCGCAGATTACGCCAGCTATAGCAATTCGCACTGGTAAGGCTAATTTGAGCGTTCGCCTGTTAAATTGCAAGCTAGCAATAATCCCTTTGGTGAACAAAGCTCCCAGCAATCCCGCTAAAACTCCTAATAGTATGTAGAACGGGATTTCCTGAGCATCAAAACTGGTTTGGTACTCGCGAAGGTTCAAACTCAAACTATCGCCACCCAAAAGCTGCGAGACAACTGCACCGATAAATGAAGCGATAATTGCAGTCCCTAAAGTCAATCCCGAAACGTCATACAACAGTTCTTCAACTACAAACAAAACTCCTGCAATCGGAGCATTGAAACCCGCAGCCAATCCCGCAGCAGCACCGCAAGCAATCAATTGTCGGCGGTAGTCTGGGGAAGTAGGCATCAAGTGACCTATCCAGCCGGCCAAAGATGCTCCTATTTGCACAGTTGGGCCTTGCCTGCCTAAAGTTAAACCGGAACCAACGGCTAAAATAGTGGTCAGAAGTTTGGCGACCGCTACTCGCAAATCTAAGGCAAGATTGACACCGCCCAGAGCAGCTTTGACGTGAGGAATGCCACTGCCTGCAGTTTCGGGAGCAAAACGCTCAACCAAGAAACCTGTCAGCAACCCGCCACATAAACCGACGCTGGGCAGTAATATCCAAGCTGGGATTAATGTCGAGGTAGCAACTCGCCAACTGCCTAGCCATCCGACTCCTGACTTTAGCAAAACGCCTGCCAGTCCGGAAATTAAACCGATCAGACAAGCTTCAAAAATGGCTAGGCGTTTTGGTCGTAAAAAAAGTTGAGATTTGATGACCCTGGAAGGTTCCCTAAATTGTTTAGGGATAGTAATGTACGGCATAAATAGCGTAGATGACCTGAGAATTGTCTGCTCGATCGCACTTTAGCGAAAAATCGTTCGACTTGGCAAAATATAACTAATTTTTAACCGGAGGTTCACGCAGATTAACGCAGATTAATTCTATATGTTTATAGAACCCATTTGAGATATTGCGATCGCTCGCAAGCAGTCGAAGAGCTCACAGCAGTCGATTTACCATAACAAGTACCGAAGAACTACTTCCCTGATTTGTTGAGACTCACTTTGCTGAAGATTCTTTCGCCCCTGAAGGCCTCTTCAATTCCTGTCGCACAACAACCCTCAAAAGTCAACCCTCAACCGCCCTCATCGCCAAAGATCCGACTTATCCGACTGGAAGATCCGACTTTTCCGACTTATACAAACAGCCACGGCAAGAAATAATAGAGATAGCGAAAGTCAAGCCGCGATCGCTTGGGTTCTATATGCAGTTGGATATTTGTGAACTGTAACAGGTAATTTCTATTTCCGGTAAATTACTTGAACCCTCGCCAGGGCTCTGTGACAAAATATATCTCAGGAGGGATGCGGATCGTCAGCTAAAAGATGAGATTGCCCTCTCCTCAGACCCAATCGCTTTCAGAAGCAGTTAAGAAAATTATCCAGAGAGCCTTGTTATGACTGATACATCCAGATTGCCGGACGACTTAAAAGATACTCTAGCCAAAGATCAGTGGTGGCTGCTCAACAAAGGACAGAAAGTAGAACACAATTTCAGATCAATCAAAGGTACTCCCGGCATCGACCTGAATGTACTCCCCCTGTGGCCGCAGTATACGGGCAAAGGCATCAAAGTAGGCGTCATTGATGATGGTGTTGACGGCAACCACGAAGATTTTGCAGGCAACTTCGATAAATCGCTTTCCCTGCCAGACAGCTTAGGGGGCCCCTTTCCAGCGAGGGCTAATGACAATCACGGTACGCTTGTAGCTGGCATTATCGCAGCTAGAAGAAACAATCTCGGTACAGTGGGTGTGGCTTATGAAGCAACGATCGCCGGTTATAAATTTCTTACGGGTGGCCAAACCATTGCCAGTTTACAGGCGCAAGAGAAATTCGACGTTTCCAACAATAGCTGGGGCGCGACGAGACACTTTGAGCTCAATAGAGACGACGTTGCAGACATCAAAAACGCTGTCACCAAAGGCCGCGCTGGGTTAGGCACAGTATTTGCCTGGGCTGGGGGAAACGAGCGTACAGAGGTTAACCCAAACCTGACACCAGGAGCACAACAGCGGGGGAAAAATGTCAACTCGGGCGATTACGAGAACAGCCGCTATGTAATTGCCGTAGCAGCGATCGACCAAAACGGAGTTGTTGCCTCATACAGCAATCCCGGTGCGCCGCTGCTTGTCTCAGCCTTCGGCGAGGGAGGAAGTATTGCCACAGTCGATCGTACCGGAAATGAGGGCAAGAACACAGACAAAAATGTGACCATTTTGCCGTTAGGATCGAAATTCCTGGAGGATTTTGAAAGCCTTAACTACACCAGCCGCTTTAACGGCACATCATCAGCGGCGCCGATGGTTTCGGGAGTTGCAGCCTTAATCCTGCAAGCCAATCCCAAACTCGGCTACCGCGACGTTCAGGAAATCCTGGCTTATTCAGCCCGAAAAAATGACCCGAATAACGAGAAAGCTGACAAAATCATCGGTAAAGACACATGGAAATTCAACGGTGCTAAAAACTGGAACGGCGGCGGACTCCACGTCAATCACGATTACGGCTTCGGATTAGTCGATGCCACAGCAGCAGTGCGTTTGGCTGAAACTTGGCAATTTCGATCTGGAACTGCCAAAAATGAAGCGGCAACTGCCGCAAATGAGAAATCTCAACTTGTCAATTTGACCCTGCCAGAATCCGGAGTAGATATCCCCGACAATAATCCCGCAGGGATCAATCAAACCTTCACAATTAATCAAGGCATCAACATCGACAAGCTCGAACTAGACTTGAATATCGAGCACGGTCAATTTCAAGACTTAGTAGTCAAGCTGACATCTCCCGACAAAACCGAGAGTATCATTCTCGATCGTGTCCCTTATTACAACCAGGGTGGCAATACTGGAAAAGAAGACTTAGGTTTCAAAGGCACAACCCTCAACTACACCTTCAGCAGCGCCCGCCACTGGGGAGAAACAGGCCTTGGCGATTGGACGCTGAACATTTCAGATAATAGCGCCACTCCCGACCCCAAAAATACCAGTGGCAACAATAGTGGCAAACTCAAAGGCGCAACTTTGCGGCTGTACGGCGACGACTTAATTAACGACAACACCTACATTTACACCAACGAGTTCGCCAGTTTCAGCGATGCTACTCGCAAAACTCTCAGCGACACTGATGGCGGCAACGACATCATCAACGTTGCGGCCATTACTGACGACGTTATCGTCAACCTGACTCCCGGTTCAACCAGTACCGTGCCCGGCCGCGATGTTACAGGGCTTAACAAACTCGGTCCTCAAACTCTCACCATCGCCCCCGGCAGCATCATCGAAAATGCCTTTGCTGGCGAAGGAAATGACTCAATAGTCGGCAACGAAGCACCCAACACCCTCTCCGGCGGCCGCGGCAACGACACCCTCGTCGCCTCCCGTGGCAACGAGGGTGTCGTCGCCTCCCCTGACACCCTCATCGGCGGCGGCGGTAGCGACTCCCTAGTGGGATTCATTGGAGATACTACTTACATCCTAGATGCCACGACAGCCGCAGGCAGCAAAATTAAAAATGTTGGTGGCGCCGCCAATAATTTAATCCTCAACAACGCCACCCTGACAACAACCCTCGCAGTAGGGCAGAACGGGATTGCCAGAAAAGGTAACGATTTGCGGATCGACTTGAATGCTGACGGCAAGATAGAACCAAGACTTGATTTGACCATTGAAGACTTTTACTTGCCTGGTAGCGGCCGCTTCCTAAACGTCGGCAACCTGCTTGGTAGTGACATTCTCTCTATTCCAACTCCAACTCCGGTAACACGGACTCCAACTGCGGCAACACCAACTCCGACAAGTCCGACTCCGACTCCGACAACTCCGACAAGTCCGACTCCGACTCCGACAACTCCGACAAGTCCGACTCCGACTCCGACAACTCCGACAAGTCCG
>NZ_JAUBRO010000022.1:99891-120525 GCF_036701945.1 Microcoleus sp. MON1_C1
ACTCCGACAACTCCGACTCCGACAACTCCGACTCCGACAACTCCGACTCCGACTCCGACAACTCCGACTCCGACAACTCCGACAACTCCGACTCCGACTCCGACAACTCCGACAAGTCCGACTCCGACTCCGACAACTCCGACAACTCCGACTCCGACAAGTCCGACTCCGACTCCGACAACTCCGACAACTCCGACTCCGACAAGTCCGACTCCGACAAGTCCGACTCCGACAAGTCCGACTCCAACTGAGGGCGATGATTTCCTCGAAGGTAGCGCTCAAAACGACACCATCGACGGCCTCGGAGGTAAGGATTTAATCTTGGGTTATGCAGGAAATGACTCCCTCTCTGGCAGCGACGGAGATGACTACTTAAATGGCGACGAAGGTAACGACAGCCTAATTGGCGGCACAGGAAATGACATCTTAGAAGATAAATTCGGCAATAATTTGCTCTCCGGCGGCGACGGCGATGACGGAGTTTTCGGCGGAAACGGTGCCGATACCATCACAGGAGATGCCGGCGATGACTACTTAAATGGCGAGGAAGGTGACGACAGCCTAATTGGCGGCGCGGGAAATGACATCTTAGAAGATGAATTCGGCAATAATTTGCTCTCCGGCGGCGACGGCGATGACGGAGTTTTAGGCGGAAACGGTGCCGACACCATCACAGGAGATGCCGGCGATGACTACTTAGATGGCGACGAAGGTAACGACAGCCTAATTGGCGGCGCGGGAAATGACCTCCTAGACGATGAATTGGGCAATAATTTGCTCTCCGGCGGCGACGGCAATGACCAAGCTTTGGGCGGCAGCGGTGCCGACTCCCTCACAGGAGATGCCGGCGATGACTCTTTATTTGGCAACGAAGGCAATGACTCTATTTCTGGCGGTGTCGGCAGCGATATTGCAGATGGGGGTGACGGCAACGATACCCTAGAAGGCGGTGACGGCAATGACGCAGTTTTCGGCGGCGAAGATAACGACAGTATCAATGGCGGCCTTGGCAATGACGAACTCTATGGAGATCCGGGTAACGATACCCTAGAAGGCGGTGGCGGTGCCGATAGTCTCTTTGGCGGCATCGGCGATGACTTCTACGTGTTAAATGCTACTTCCGCAGGGGGCAGCATCATTGCTGACGACAACGGCACCGATAGTCTAACTCTCAATGGTCTCACGCTGGCGATCGGCTTGGCCGCCGGTACGGCAGGCGTGACGCGGGGTGGCGAGTTCAATACTGACTTGCAAATTGACCTCAACAAAGACGGGGTTTTTAACGCGACTGACGACTTGTTGATTCTTGACTTCTTCGCTGAACCAAATCTCGAACAAGGAGATAGTTTTATCGAACAAGTTGGCAATCTCTCAGGGGCCGATATTCTCAAGAGTTTCCCGCTGAAGGCGACTCCTGAAGATGATTTCCTTCCAGGTGGCAGTGGCGATGACAGCATTGACGGATTGGCCGGCAACGATGAGATTGACGGCAATCAAGGCAATGATTCGCTGTTCGGCAACGCTGGCAATGATGTGTTGAACGGCGACGAACTCCTTGTGATTAATGAGGCGGAGGGTGACGTAATTCTCGGTACGGGGATTGGCAATGACTATCTCGACGGCGGCGACGGCGACGACACCCTCGACGGCGGCGAAGGTAACGATACTCTGTTAGGCGCTGCCGGTGATGACAGCCTTTGGGGCGGTGAAGGTACTGACATTATCAATGGAGGAGATGGCAAAGATTCTCTGTACGGGGCTGAAGGGAATGACAGTTTGTTTGGCAGTGCCGGCAATGACTTTTTGTTCGGAAACGAAGACAATGACACTCTCGACGGCGGCGATGGAGATGATTCTCTAGTTGGCGGTGAAGGCAATGACAGCATTGTCGGCGGTGCCGGTATCGATACGGTGTCTTATGGTACTCTGCCGAGTCCTGTGAATATCAATCTCGCAGGGGGAAGTTCCACAGCCGAAGGTACTGATACTCTCACCGGTATCGAAGTTATCCTCGGTACAGCTTTCGCTGATACCATTGTCGGCAGCAGCAGCGACGAAAGCTTAATCGGTAACGGCGGTGCCGACATTCTCACCGGTGGCGGCGGCAACGATAGCTTTATCCTCGACCCCGCAACAGCCGCTGGTAGCAAAATTCAAGGCGCTGCCGGTACTGACAACCTCGTTCTCCCCGATACTACCTTAGCTTTATCTCTAACTCCCGGTTCAGTAGGAATCGGCCGCAGCGGTACTAGCTTAGTAGTAGACCTCAATAAAGACGGTCAAATAAACCTCGCTAACGACATCGAACTTCTCAATTTCTTTGATTCTGACAGTGGCAATGTTCCGGGTACTGGATTCATCGAAAATGTTGCAGGTACCTCGGGCAATACAATTCTCTCTCGCTTTGCCACCCCACCTATATTCAGACCCACACCCACACCCACACCAACACCAACTCCCACACCTCGCGGCCCCCAAATTTTAACGCCCAGCATTCCGATTCCGAATCCGAATACTACCGTTGATTCTAATTTCAATGGCGGGCAGCTTAGCGATTTGTTCTTCGGAACTCCGCAAGCTGACGCATTGGATGGTTTAGCTGGAAACGATACGATTTTCGGCTTAGATGGTGCTGATAATATTCTTGGCAATGACGGCGAAGATTCGCTATTGGGCAATGCTGGCACCGACTTTATCGATGCTGGGAATGGCAATGATATTGTTTACAGCGGTAAAGCTTCCGACGGCATCTTAGGTGGCGGCGGTAATGATTCGCTGTACGCAAATAAAGGCTTGGATGTTGTTTTGGGAGGAGACGGTAACGATATAATTTTTGGTGGAAAGGGCGATGATTCTCTCGGCGGCGATGCAGGAGATGACAGCATTTTCGGTCAGTTAGATAAGGATTTCTTGCTCGGCGGCAGCGGTAATGATGTTGTTAGCGGTGACGCTGGGGATGATACTTTAGCAGGTATCGATCCGAGTGCTATTAATCCGGGAATTGGGGAGTTTGATACTTTGACTGGCGGGGAAGGGAAAGACCGTTTCTTGCTGGGAGATAGTGAGAAAATCTACTACTCGGGTGACGGTAATGTTGTGATTAGTGACTTTAATTCTGCTGAAGATGCGATCGTGCTTTCTGGAATTAAGGACAGTTATTCGCTGTCGGTTTCGGGGAATGTTACTAGCATTTTCCTCAAAAAACCCGGTCAAGCTGACGATTTAATTGCGACGGTGCAAGGGGTGATGGATGTGAATCTCGATCGACCTTATTTCACTTTCATTTAGGATTTGAGGGATTTTTTAACCGCAGATGCACCCAGATTAACGCTGATGAATTAATCAGCGTTAATCTGTGGGACGGGCGTCCCGCCTGTCAGCTATCTGCGGTTGTTTACCCTATCATTTCCACCAATTTTTTTAAATCGGGTACTTCCAAGTCTGGCTGACCGCTGGCCGGCAGTGTCGCCCCAAATCCTGCTTTGTCGTGTCTGCGATTTACCCAAACCCTTGAGATTCCCATGGATGCGGCTGGTACAATGTCATGATAGATGCTCTGAGCAACGTGCAGGAGTTTGTCAGTAGAAATTCCCATTGTTTCTAGGGCTATTTCAAAGTTGCGAGTTGACGGTTTGTACGATCGCACTTGTTCCGCAGTAATCAACCAGTCGAATTCAACTTTTAAGTGTTTGGCTGTCTCAGCAAACAAGTCATCGTCTATATTGGAAATTACTGCCAGTTTGTATTTCTGCTTTAGTGCTTCCAAGGCTGCAACGGTATCGGGAAATGGTTGCCAATTTTTGACGGAATCAACCAAACAGTTTATTTCTGTTTCTGTCGGTGCAAAATTCAATTTTTTACCGAAATTTTTAACGGTTTCTTGCAAAATATCCCGGTATTTTATATAAGGATGATTCTTGTTTTCTAGTTCTGATTGAACCGCAGCAAAAAGCTCTAAAATGCCGTCATCGCTGAAATCAATTTCCCGATTTGACAGCAATTGTTTCAAGGCTGCCAATATCCCTCTTTCCCAATCTATCAGAGTACCGTAGCAGTCAAAACTCACAACTTCCAATTGATTGAATTCCAGCATACTTCGCTCCTAGTTTAGGGTTGATATTCAGCAAAGATTTCAATTTTTCCAACTATATTGCGATTAAATTCGACCAATTCTTCTGCGGGAATCCAATATTCTTGGTGACTAGAACTGCCCACAGTTTGTACGGGATATTTTTCCAAGAATTCTGCCGCCACTCGAAAGCAGGTAACATAGCCGAAATATCCCGATGCTGCATCTTTTGTATTCCAATCTCGCGCGATTTGTATGGCATAGGCTTTTTGAAGCACGGGATAAAAAGTAGGCTGAAAAGATAAGCGCGGCGGAAATTCCATAAAATCGCTTTCTTTAATCAGTTCCATTTCTTTTTTTCCGACTGCTCGGAACAGCGTTACTGTTTCTTGCTCTGATATATTGATATTTTTAAACCAAGCCTTCCAACCGCTCCAATTGTGAACTATTTTAGCCAATTCAGCGTAACCGGCGGCGCCGGGATGGGAGCCATCGTTTTCGGTAAGTTCTTTTTGCCAAATTTCCGATTTTTGCAGTGGGGTGCAAACATCTAGATAAGGCACGTTTAACTCGCTGCAAACTTGGGAAAACTGTTCGGATAAGTTGGCAATCCGGCTTGTGCGATCGGCATCGATAACTGGCGGTGGCCCTACCATTAATACTGGAAATATTTCTTTAGCTGACGTGAGAATAGCTCGGGCCTTTTCAATTGATTTGTCAACTTCTATGCGATTTTTTTCCTTTTCTAGGTAAGTGTCATTGACGCCAAAAGAAAATACGATTCTGCCGTCGCTGTAGTGAGGTAAGCGGCAAGAAACTTCGCTGAACCAACGAGTTTCTATATCGGCACTGGTTTCTCCCCTTATTCCTAAATTGTAGTAGGTAATATCGTGTCCTTGTCCGCAAGCGGCAGCGCAAATCCGTCCTGTCCAACCGAGACATTTTGGATCGCAAGTACCGTTTACAAAAGAATCGCCGATAAAACAAATACGCATATTATGTGTGGGAATTGGGAATTGATGACGGTTGACTGTTGACTGTTGACTGTTAACTGTTGACTGTTAACTGATGATTGATGATTACTAACAACTAACAACTGACAACTGACTACTAACAACTGCTAACTGCCAACTGCCAACTGCCTTTAATTCTTGCCGATGACGGACAATCCCTCTACAATTACAGACGGTGTGTGGCAAGAACCGTTCCACTCAGAGTCTCCTCCCAATTCTACTAATTGTTTGAGGACGCTGTAGACGTTGCCAGCTACCATTGTGTCTTTAATTCTGCCGACTATTTGACCTTTTTTGACTCGGTAGCCGAGATCGACATTAATTGAAAAATCGCCGGAAATTCCGGCACTGCCGCCAAGCATTTGATCGACTACAATTCCGTCGTCTAATTGAGCGATTAAATCGATTAGCGAAAGCGAACCTGGTTTAATCAAAACATTGAACAAACTCGGTGTCGGATAGCTGCCTAAACCCGGGCGAAATCCGTTGCCGGTGGTGCCGCTACCCAAGGCTCGACCGGTGGTGCGATCGGTATAAAATAGCTGCAACACTCCGCTGTTGATAAAGACGATCGCCCGAGTGGGAGTACCTTCGTCGTCAAAAGGACAGCTATAGGGCCCGATATCCGGCTGCTGCGAGAGGGTGACAAGCGGCGATGTCACTTGTTGGCCTAATCGATCGTTCCAAGGCGAAGCGCCTTCGAGTACCTGTTTGCCGTTCAACGCCGCACACACAGTCCCCCACAGTAAATCGGCTGCTTTGGCTGTAAATAGCACCGGCACGCGGCCCGTGGGGGGGGCTACATTGTCTTTCGCCCATTCCAAACGCTGCAAAACTCGCCTGGCGCTGGTATTTAAGTCGAGGGTGCCGCGTTCGGTTTCGCCTTCCCAAATGTTGAGGAAATCTTCTCCCCGCACTAATTCTGCTGATAAGTAACCGCTGAGAGTGGTGTCGGTGTGACTGGAATCCAAGCCTCTGGTGTTCAGCAAGCGGGTGCTCTCGATTTCGCAGTCGAGTTCGGCCGTGCAGAGGCTTTCTGGATAGGCTTCGCGGACGATCGCGATCGCCTCTTTTCCCCAGTTTACTAGCTGTTCGGCCGACACCGACACTCCGCCATCGGGATAAACAACTTTCTCACCGGTGCCGAGTTCGATGGTTTCCGGTTCGTTGAGTTGTGAAAGCGCGATCGCCCTGTCCACCAAAACTTGCAGTTCCACAGGCCCGTAGGCCACCGCCAAACCCGGTCGCCCATCCCGCCACAGCCGCAGTGCAATGCCTTCTGCTTGGGCGGTTTCTAGCTGTTTGAGGCGGTTTGCTTCAAAAAACACCGGCCTTGACAGCGATTGCGATTCCAATACCTCAGCAGCTTCTGCACCTGCTTTGGTGGCTAGTTCTAACAGTTGTTCTGCTGATTGCTGGTTGGTCATTGTTCTCGGTGGTTGGTAATGGGCGATCGGTAATACTATTTTCGATTTTCGATTTTCGATTTTCGATTAAAGAATTGGCAATAACTTACTGGGTATGGGTTTGGATCGCGGGCATACATTTAGATTCTTTGGGGAAACTGGTGGAATGCACCATCGCAAGATTGTACGCATTTGTGATTGTTTGCATCTTGCCAACCGCTTAGCGTCGATTTTAGCTTTTTGATTTTAGGTTTTAGATTTACTCCACAGATGAATCTGGGAACTTGAACTAGAATCTAAAATTTTGATATCTCCACCACAGGAGTACGTGGGACGGTATCTGTTTTTGGCTGCGGTCAGAAACCGACTTTTTTACTGCGATTCAGCTCTGAAAGCCGAGATTTTCCCTAAAAAAATCCGGTTGCTTAAATCTGATTGAGAATGCTGCCCGATATCAGTTATTGCCAAGCGAGCTACTAAATAGTTAGTTCGTGCAGCAGCCAAAATCCTGCAAAAGATTCCGAATCGGGGTTCGACTGAATTGCTAAGAAATGTACTTTTTTTGCTTGCTTTTTAGCGGCTTCAAATCCTTTCCCTTCTCTCTCAGTTGCTGCGTCTCTGAGATTAGCTAAAATCCAGCGATCGTTAGCTCCCGTATCTAATACCAGCCTAGCGGGTGGGCCGCTCTCAAATTTTAGAAAAGCCAACTCCAAGCCCGACATCCAACCTGCCAGGGCTGTTGCTCTCGACGAGTAGATAATTAGTCCCGGAATTTGCGTTTCTGGGGCGAGGCGTGTCATCGGCAGTCCGAAAGCTTCGCCAAATCCGATATCCCACTCGGACATTTCGTCAAAAGCTGCTAGTGGCAAACTCACAAACGCCCATTTTTCGCCGATTAAAGCATCCGGCAGCGCAACTGGCGTTTCGGGTACAAATTGAACGCTCGGGTTCACAACCGCTTGATAGCCCGGTTCGGCGGGATAAACGTCTTGCATCCGTTCTTCCAGCCACAGGCTGAGGGCGAGGGTGCGGCGGCTGCAGGCGGCGGCAATGTCCAAGTCCTCGCAGGCTTTGGTAATCATGTTCGCCATTTGGCGGCGGAAAAAGCGGATTTTTTCGGGCCGTTTCGGTGCTGCGGCGATCGCCTCTTTAATTGCACCCGCCAGCCACAGGGAATTCACGGTAGAACTGGAGCAGAATTGCGAGTAGCGAAACAGAGATTCGGCCTTGTCGCTTACATTCAGCGGGCTTTCGCAGATCAACACTTCCCATTTTTTTTTCTCTCGCTCGTCTAGGATTGGACGGCTGTAAAAGTCGAGTTCCCAAATAGTAGCCATGCCGCGCTGTTAAAAATTAATCCTTTCTCATGTTACCGGACAGCGGGCAAGTTTCTGATTCTGACAATATAAGGCTGATTTTCAATCGCGGGCGATCGCACTTTCCCAAAGATTGCCACTTTCCCTTGCAGCTTACCGTGTAATTTTTGGCAGCAGTGCACAACCGGAAGCATTAGCAAATCCTCGGACAACTGTAGCGGAGCAATCTCAACACGCGATCGTTTGTTAAACTTGTCCAAGCCAGGGAAAACAAACAGTATAGCTTGATTCCATGAGACAAATCATTCTCGAAAAGATTGTTTCTACCTTACAACCTTTAGATTTTGTTCTCGCTTTGTGGCAAGGAGGTTCAGCAGCCCACGGATACACCGACGAGTGGTCAGACCTCGATATTGCCGTTGTGGTTGAAGATAACTGCGTGGAAGAAACATTTGAGATTGTTGAAAAAGCCCTCGCCGAAATTGCCGACATCGAACTCAAATATCGAGTTCCCGAACCCGCTTGGCACGGTCAATCGCAGTGCTTCTGGCGGCTCAAAGAAACCCCGCCGTCTTTGCTAATTGATTTTGCCGTTTTTCGGCGCAGCAGCCGCAACGATTTTCTGGAAATAGAGAGACACGGACAAGTCCCGATCGCCTTTGACAAAGCTAATCTAGCTGTACCCCATCTTTTGGATAAAAACCATCATTTATCCCAAATGCAAACCCGATTCAACGAAATTAAAATTCGTTTCGATTTGCTGCAACCTCTGGTTAAAAAAGAGATTTATCGTGAACATTTAGTAGATGCGATCGGCAACTATCACAATTGGACGCTTCTCCCCTTAGTCGAACTGTTGGGCATGATTTACCGCCCGCACAGATACGACTTTGAACTAAAATATTTCACCCGAGATTTTCCGCCCCAAATAGTCGCTCGCATTGCACCACTTTTCTGCATTGCCAACCTTGAAGATTTGGCCGCCAAACAGCAAATCGCTGAAGCTTTTTTTGCAGAAAGTTTACCGCTTGCAGAAGCTAATTTTTACTTGGATAACACCCTAACACGAACGCAATAGGCTCAAGGTTTCGTACCGAAAGCGATTAACATAGTAGCATCAACCTTAAAGAGTAACATCCCATGACTAAACTCAGCGTTAACATCAACAGAATCGCCCTCCTCAGAAACTCTCGAAACATCGGTATCCCCAGCGTTACGGAAGCCGCAAAAACAGTAATTGCTGCCGGAGCTCATGGCGTTACAGTCCATCCCCGCCCCGACGAAAGGCACATCAAAGCTGCCGATGTTTACGAATTAGCTAAAATGCTAACCGTTGAGTTTAACATAGAAGGAAATCCGTTTCAGCCGCCATTTATGGATATAGTTTGCGACGTAAAACCGGCTCAGTGTACCTTAGTCCCGGACGCTCCAGACGTGCTAACATCGGATAGCGGTTGGAATATTCCCGAAAATCGCGATCGGCTCTTACCAATCATTGAAAAATTAAAAAACCACGGCATCAGAGTCAGCTTGTTTATGGACGCAGATGCTGCTCTCATGCCGCTAGCAAAAGAAGTTGGAGCAGATAGAGTAGAATTGTACACGGAACCCTACGCGACTGCTTTTCGCGAAGGTAGAGTAGAATTTGTTTTTCAACAATATGTCTTAGCAGCTCAAGCCGCTCAATCAGCAGGTTTGGGAGTGAATGCCGGACATGATTTAAATTTGCAAAACTTAGCTAAATTTTGCTCGATTCCTGATATACTAGAAGTATCGATCGGTCATGCTTTAATTGCGGAAGCCCTAGAAATGGGCTTGTCCAAAACAGTACAAGCTTATCTGCAAATTTTGGCAGGTTCGTAATAGGAATTAACCTCGTGGGGGAGGGCGGATTTGGCAGTAAGAAACTCGTTTGTATGAGAGTTTCTGACTAAATCTGCCCTAGAAAAATTCAGTATTAAAACTTACAAAAACAAGGGTTGCACGCGCTACAAATATGGTAATGTGCGGTTTGCAGCGCCCTACATAATTAGACGATCGTCAAAAATGAAGAACACTACGGGCTTTCACCCCGTGGGGGTGCTAGCCGTTTTATAGTAGCAAGGCAGAGCCCGAATCCCAGACACCGCATTTTTTGGGTGGGGGCATTTCTTTAGCAAGATCCTCGGAAAAAGCTTTAATTTTCCTCGACAAAATTACTAATATTCCGTGATGATATTATGCGTAAGGAGTATCATTAAAATGTCCCGACAAACTGAGGCTACTACTTAGCTCCCGCACTGCCAATTTGCTACCAGCAGGTTTTGTGCCAGTACGGGATATTTACGTGTATCCTAGATGCTCCTGTAGCCTCAGTGCGATCGCCCGATTTAATCCGGTGAAAACAGGCAAACACAAGTAACCATATACAACTCTTTACCCCCCTTCGGAAGTGCGACATGAAAAAACTAATTTTACTGACTGGAATGCTACTCATGATGACGGCAAAATCAGTATTTGCCAGCCCAGTAGCCCCCAAAATTGCGCCGAGCGAGCTCATGGCTGCCTCGGAAATTACAGAAACCCTTAACAAACCCGTTACCTCTGAATCCGTTTCCAACCTCGAACCCATCGAGCGAATGTCAACCTCGGAAATCCGAAAAACCATCAACCAACCCACCACTTATATTTTTGAAGGCGTCAAAGGGCGAGAACTCACTCTCTCCCTGTGGGCGGGACAACTGACAGCCGAACTGTACAGTCCCAACGGTGAAAATATGGGGGTTATTGAAAAATCAGACAATCAGTGGATTGGTCAGTTGCCAGAGTCCGGCATCTACCGCGTGCGAGTTACCCCGAAAGGTGAAACCACCAGCTTCGTACTCGGACGCGACTTTAACGCCAAGTGGACTTATAGGCCCGATCGCGCAATTCCCATAGCATTCAAGGAAAAACAAGCCACAATCAAACTCAAAATGTCCGGCTACCAAATCCAGCCCATCACGGTTCAAGGCAAGCAGGGGCAGACAATTAGGGTGACAGCTAACAAAAAAAATCTAGATCTGGCGATCGAATCTCCGTCGGGACAACTTCTGGATCAAGGCGAAGGTCAAACTTTTGCTCAACTCCCCGAGTCCGGAACCTACCGGGTAATCGTAGTTGCCAAGAGGCCGGTCAAGCCCTCAATCCGAGTTTCTCTGCAATAGCAAAGATTGCACAAATACTGTCGAGCGATCGAATTTGCGCCACCCAAAAAAACAGCTCCCCAATTGGGCGAGCTGTTTTTTGCGTAACATTAACCTTGGATCAGCGCTTCAAAACGTTCTTGTTTCCAAATGCAGCTTAAATCCGAGTCAGCTAAAGCTAGCTCTCGGTATAAATTAGGGATAAACTCAACAGCCCGCTGCAAATTGTCAAGGGCCAAATCAGCAAACCCCAGTAGCGCATAACAGCAAGCTTTATTGTAAAAAGCGTTAGCAAAATCAGGATTTATTTCTAAGACTGTTTCGTAGCAAGCAATCGCCTCAGAGTAGCAGCGTTTTCGCGCCAATTCCACACCCCGGTTGTACCAAATCAAATAATCTTCAAAGGGACGCTCAGATGTGGGAGTAAACTTGGCATTTCTCTGATTTAAACCTATTAATTTCTCCAAAGCAACTCTCCGTTCGCCCACCGCTTCGGCTCTGCCTGGTTGTAGAGCGATCGATCGGCTAAAACTAGCCACTGCTTGTTTGTAAAGTCCCATATAGTTCGCAGCTAGACCGCGATTGTACCAAGCCTTCGCGTCGTCAGGCTTAAACTCGATCGCCCGTTCAAAACTGTTGAGCGCCTGATAGTAAAGCTTGAGTTCCAACAAGGCATTACCTCGGTTGTACCACGCCCAAGCAGCCTCCGGGTGCAAAGTTAAAGAGCGATCGAAACTCAGAACCGCCTTCTCGTACAGCCCCATATCGATCAGCGTCAGTCCCCGGTTGTGCCAAATACTCGCCGAACACGGACTGAACTCCAGAGCCCGGTCAAAACTGTTGAGAGCCTCCAACCAGCGGCCCAACTTTCCTAAAGCAATAGCCCGGTTGTGCCAGCCAAAGCTCGCATTCGGCTCCACCGCCAAGGCCTCATCAAAACTCTTCAGCGCCTCTAAGTGCCGTTCTAATTTCCCCAGAGCCATACCTCGGCCGAACCAAGCCTTATAATGATCTGATTGCAACTTCAAAGCTCTGTTAAAGTTCGCCAGAGCACCATGATCATCGTTAGCTTCGAGGTGACGCGAACCCAGGTGGTAGTACCAAGCCGCTTCCAAGTTTTGAATTAAGTTCATAATATTTCGTATCTATCTTAAGGATGATTCTATCTCAAATCCTACTGGGAGTAAAACGGTAATTCCACTAAAAATCGGAAACTTTTGATACAGGGCGATCGCCCGTACAAACTACCCGTAACAACCTCAACAATTTGCGGTCGAAACTAACTATTTTCCTCTGCTAAAATGCTCTTTTATCTAACCGCACTCATCGTTTTTTAGAGCTGCTGCGAATTTTAACTCTACGTGAATCGCGCAACTCTAACCACCGCATCCCGAATTAGGTTTGCAGTTACACAAAGAGTCCTAGGGCGCCCCAAGTCTAACTGCAAATCTCATAGTGCGATCGAACTTCTGCTTGCCCTATTCAAGCAACCACAACCGCTGTTTTAGCATTCTCACTCAACAGCAACTGACCTGTTGCATCAATACTAAAATCTTTGCCCAGCACAAAACCCTTGCCCATCAACCGCTGGCAAACAACCAGCGCAGTAATCCGGCGAATTTCTTCCATCACGTCAGCAGGAATCAAATAACTCAAACTCCAGAGTACGGACTCGCAGTCATACCAAATCAAACGCTCAATACTGACAATCATCAAAGCCGCTACACTGTCAACAGACAGCCGCCCTCTGAGATCTGCAATCAAATCTTTACCAATTAAGCTATTGCGACTCATCATCGCTCTAGCCATCTTCCCAATTTCTTGTTCGAGTTCTAAATGATTCATGCTTGGCACTGGCTTTTATTTTTTTAAAGCACTACTAAAAGTAAAAACAGTAGCCGCTACCAGGCTCTGCCCTAGCGTAGCTGACGCAGGCTCTACCGCAACTCTTTTAACAAAGTATACCTAAAGAAAGATAAAAAATATATCTAAAGGGAGATACGAAAATATTTTTTTTAAATAAATCTGTAAACCAATTCCCACAAGAGTTTTTACGAGCAGCAATTTGAGTATTTATACTTATCAAGACCCCGAGTAAAGTCAATCGATTGAAGAATTGAAGAATTGGAGAAACTGACTTCACGGATGAATCCGGGGGGTTGTACCCAGGCTGCTTTTGGTCAAAAATGGGTAAATTCGATACATACTTAATAAAGTAGTTACTCCGGAGAAAAAACAGCAATGGCTGCAAACCAGGCAGACATCGATATTGCCCCCTTGATCGACTACGGCCTGATCGACCCCACCGCTACGCCAGAGCAAGTAGAATACTGTTGCCAACAAGCAGAGAGATTTGGCTTTGTCACAGTTTGCGTGTATCCCGCCTACGTCAGACAAGCAGTTGAGCTGCTGCACGGCAAACGTCCCAAAGTCTGTACAGTTATAGGTTTTCCCACCGGTGCTTCGACTTCAACGGTGAAAGTTTACGAAGCTCTAGAAGCAGCAGATAATGGAGCCGTAGAGTTAGATGTCTCCGTTAACTTAGGATTGTTGAAAGCTGGAAGAATCGACGAATTCCACCGGGAATTAGCCCAAATTTGCGAAGAAACTAATCTCACCATCAAAGCAATTATCGAAAGTTCGCTTCTTTCCGATCCCGAAAAACAATTAGCGGCTGAGATTTGTATGGAAGCTGGTGCCGCCTACATCAAAACCAACACTGGCTTTTTTGGCCCGGCGAAAGTTGACGATGTGCGACTGCTGAAGGAAGTTACGAAGGGACGGATTGGGATTAAAGCGGCCGGCGGGATTCGTACTCACGAACAAGCTCTAGATTTGGTAGTAGCTGGGGCAACTCGTTTGGGGACTTCTCGCGGCCCCGAATTACTCCGCCAGCGCGATAATTTAGATAAAAGTCATTAGTCATTAGTCATTAGTTATTAGTTATTAGCAATGGCTAATTGGTCATGGCTAATTGGGAATTGGTGCGGCCTTACGCACCCTACAACTAAAAGTTCTGCCTATTGGACTGTTTTTGCTACTGTCTAGTAACAATACTTCGGACAGTTTTTGATTGCCAACAGTAGAATGACTGTTCCAGGTCGATCGACCAACGAGGAAAATGAAACTGTCCGAAGTAATCTAGTAAATCTAAAATCTAAAATCTAAAATCTAAAATCGAGTGACTCGAACTTACAAAGCAACTGGAATCAATCTTAAGAGTGCACCGATCGGCGAATCCGATCGAGTGCTGACAGTTTTGACGCGGGAATTCGGCTTAATTCGAGCCGTAGCACCGGGTGTTCGCAAACAGCGATCGACCATTGGCGGTAGAAGCGAATTATTTGTTGTCAACGAATTGCTAATTGCCAAAGGCCGATCGCTCGACAAAATTACCCAAGCCGACACAGTACAATCCCATCCGGGTTTGAGCCGCAACCTGGGGAAACTCGCAGCCGCGCAATATCTGGCCGAATTGGCGATCGCCAGTGCCCTTTCCGACGAGCCCCAAGAAGAACTCTTTTTGTTGCTGGGCGAACATTTGAGCCGTTTGGAGCGTTTGTCCGATCGCACAGAAATCCAATCCGCCGCCGTGCTTGTCGCCCACCTCAGCCACGGCATTTTTCACTTGCTAGCTTTAGCCGGCCTCGCCCCCCAAGTCCAAGTTTGCTGCGCCACCAGACAGCCGCTCATCCCAAACTTCACCGATCCGAACTGGCAAACCGGGTTTAGTATACCCTCTGGGGGAACCTTCAGCTTGTCCGAACTAGCTAACTTAGAGGCAGAACTCTCTTCACAAACCGGTAGCTTGTACAAATCCGCCTCCCGTTCCCGCCAAATGAATAGCAGCAAACACTTGACAAATTTCGAGATTAATGCTAATGAATTAGCAGCGCTGCAACAGTTGGCTAGTCCAGAACTAGGAGAGGGGATTGCCGATCGAACAACATGGGTATCAGTAGAAAATATTTTGCGACAATATGCCCAGTATCATTTAGGTTGCATGATTCGCTCGGGAAGCTCGATCGACACCTACCTAGAGAGTTTTGAGTTTTAAATTTTGAGTGTTGAGTTAAATAGGTGAACGGGCGATCGTACATCGCACCCCCAGCCTGCCGGATACCCGAACCAGCCGGCCATTTCAGGTAAATTCTCAAGGTTGTTGCGACATCAGATAATAGATAGAGATAAAGTTACGAGATTATTAATAAACTTAGGGGTTAACACCTCAATTTGAAATTCCCGTCCCCCCAACCTCCACCATCCCAGGCGATCCCCCCCAAATCCTATGATGCGACTGTCCGATTCTGATTTGACAATATCTGTTTTAGCTGTGACCCACCACAAAATGGAAGAACGAGAAAATTTTCCCGATTTTCGCTCCGATCCCGTCTTGGCCGATCGACAATGGAGCAACGTCGAACACCCAGAAATGGATAAATCTCCCACAACTCCCGAAACAGACTCCAGCAACGGCAAAAGCCAACAACCCGAAGCAATCCCCCCGGTTCCCACACCAGAGCCAGCAGCAGAACTCTCCGAAGCAGTAGCCGAAACTCCCGAAAAAGAAACAGGATTTCTGCCAGTGCTCAAAAACCCAAATTTTCTAGCATTGTGGAGCGGGCAAGTTTTTTCCCAACTAGCAGATAAAGTTTATCTCGTACTGACGATCGCCCTCGTGGCCAGCCGCTTTCAAGCGCCAGATCAAACCATCAGCAGGTGGGTATCAGCAATCATGATCGCCTTTACCATTCCCGCAGTGCTGTTCGGGGCTGCCGCAGGCGTGTATGTCGATCGCTGGTCGAAAAAAGCAGTGCTCGTAGCCACAAACCTGCTGCGGGGAGGCTTTGTTTTAACCTTGCCCGTGCTGCTGTGGCTCTCTGACGGGTGGGAACTCGGTCAACTGCCGCTCGGATTCTGCTTGCTGCTGCTAGTAACATTCCTAGTCTCGACCCTAACTCAATTTTTCGCCCCAGCAGAACAGTCAGTGATTCCCCTAATTGTGGAACGCCGCCATCTGCTATCGGCAAATTCCCTCTACACCACAACCATGATGGGGTCGGTGATTATTGGCTTCGCAGTCGGAGAACCCTTACTAGCTTTAGCCGACACCTTATTTTCCAACCTCGGCGGCGGACTGGGAATCGGCAAAGAATTAGTAGTAGGCGGAAGTTACGCCTTCGCCGGAGTGCTGTTGCTGTCGATGAAAACAGGCGAAAAAAACGATGCCGAACACGAAGCGCCACACCCCCTAGCAGATTTGCAAGACGGCCTGCGTTACATCAACGATCAACCGAAAGTCCGCAATGCTTTAATTCAACTAATTATTCTGTTTTCCATTTTTGCAGCCTTGGCAGTTCTAGCAGTTCGGCTGGCAGAAATCCTCCCCGGTATGAAAGCATCACAATTTGGCTTTTTGCTGGCTGCGGTGGGCGTTGGCATGGCTACTGGGGCGGCGACAGTGGGCTATCTCGGCCATAAATTGTCTCACTCCCAACTGAGTTTAATCGGATCGATCGGCATGGCACTTGCTCTGATGGGCCTTTCTGCATTTACACACCATTTGTGGCTCTCGGTGCTGTTCATTACCATGTTGGGTTTATTTGCCTCATTGGTGGGAGTGCCGATGCAGACTACTATTCAAGCAGAAACCCCAGAAGAAATGCGGGGAAAAGTCTTCGGGCTGCAAAACAATGCCACTAATATCGCTTTGAGTTTACCCTTGGCTTTGGCCGGGGTAGCCGAAACATTTCTGGGTTTGCCCACAGTATTTTTGGCTTTAGCAGGATTAGCGATCGCTGGCGGTGTCTTAACCTGGTATATTTCCCGTAGCAGTAATAGCAAAGTCGATCGAAGCTAAAAAATAACAAACTCTGATTTACTCGAATGCACATCGCTTGGCTAGGAAAAAAATCACCTTTTTGCGGTAACGTCACTTACTCCAGGGAAGTCACCAACGCACTACTAGACCGGGGATACCAGGTCAGTTTCCTGCACTTCGCCCAAGAAGCGGGCCCGCTGGACAGGAACAATACGGGGTGGAACATGGCAAATGGTTCATGGGGAAAGGGAATTGCTCAAACCTCATTTACCAATTCGCTATCGCCCGCTAGTTGCAACGAAGTCTCTTTACCCTGTCACTACAAGTCGCAAATTTATACGATTCCCACTCTCAAGTCCCGCACAGTGCTGATGAAATCTCTGCGGCGGCTGAAACCCGATGTGGTTCACGCTTCCCTGACGCTTTCGCCTTTAGACTTTCTGCTGCCGGAAATTTGTCAAGAATTGAATTTGCCTCTGGTGGCGACTTTTCACCCGCCGTTCGATCGCAAATTGCGGAATTTGACATCGGGAACCCAACACCTGATGTATCAACTTTACGCTCCGTTTTTGGCGAACTACGACTCGACGATCGTATTTTCTTACATTCAGCGGGATATTTTGGTGCGCTTGGGAGTGCCGGAAGAACGGGTGGCAGTGATTCCCAACGGCGTGGATGCTGTTAAATATTCTCCAGGGCCTTCGGGGTTGAAGTCGGAATTAAAAGCCGATCGAATTTTTGTTTACCAAGGCCGCATTGCCCAGGAGAAAAATGTCGAGGCTTTGCTCAAGGCATGGAAACAGTGCAATTTTGGCCCTGGGAACGTATTGGCGATCGTAGGCGACGGGCCCCTAGCCGCCTCGCTGCAACTGTTTTACGGCGAAGATGATGGCATTGTGTGGCTCGGATTTGTTGCCGAGGAGGAACGCCGGATCGAAATTCTGCGGGGTGCCGACGTATTTATTTTGCCTTCTTTGGTGGAGGGACTGTCGCTGTCGCTGCTGGAAGCCATGGCCTGCGGTTTAGCTTGTTTGGCAACGGATGCGGGTGCTGACGGCGAGGCCTTGGAGGAAGGCGCGGGGATAGTTTTGAACACTCAGCGGGTACGGAGTCAGTTGCAAACTTTGCTGCCGCTGTTTTGCGATCATCCTGAGTTGGGAATGCTGCTTGGTCAAAAAGCACGCCAACGGGCGCTCGACCGCTACACTCTCAGTCAGAATATTACTGAGTTGGAAAAGCTGTACTCTGAGGTTTTGCAAAAGCAGCGGGTGCCACTTCGCGGTTTAGCATGATTCAACAGGAAGAAGGAACTCCGAACCAGTTGAAATTAATCCGTGTATCCGTGTCAAAATTCGTGTCGTGCCTTGCTTCTTCCTTTACAAATGACTTACCGAAATCCTGCTCCTACAGTTGATATTATCATCGAGTTAGCCGATCGCCCCCATCGGCCGATCATACTCATCGAACGCCGCAATATTCCCTACGGCTGGGCACTTCCCGGCGGTTTTGTCGATTACGGGGAAGCGGTAGAAACGGCGGCAAAACGCGAAGCTTTAGAAGAAACAAGCTTGAATGTAGAATTAATTGAGCAATTTTACGTTTATTCCGACCCCAATCGCGACGCCCGCGAACACACTATCAGTATTGTATTTTTGGCTTCTGCAACGGGCGAACCTCAAGCCGCCGACGATGCTAAAAATTTACAGATTTTTGAATCTTGGCAGATTCCCCAGCAATTATGTTTCGATCACGATCGCATTTTGCGCGATTATTGGCGTTACCGTCATTATGGATTGCGGCCGCGTTTGTAGGTTGAGGATTTTTTAACCGCAGATGCACCCGGATTAACGCAGGTTGATTGCTATGATTTATCTGTGATTTATCTGTGTTAATCTGCGGTTAAATTCATTAAACTAAATTCTATGCCAATCTTGACAATATTAGGCGGAGGTGCTTGGGGTTCGGCACTGGCAAATCTGGGAGGCAAAAAAGGATCTCGAGTTAATTTGTGGTCGCGCAGCAGTTCTTTTAATCTAGAATCAGTTATAACAGGTGCGGATGTTGTTGTTTCGGCAGTTTCGATGAAAGGAGTTGGAGCAACAGTCGATCGACTTTTGGCTTTAGAGTTAAGTCCGAGTACAATTATAGTTACTGTCACCAAAGGTTTAGACCCCGCGAGTACGCGCACTCCGTCTCAAATTTGGCAAAATGCGTTTCCTAACAATTCAATTGTGGTACTTTCCGGCCCCAATCTTTCGGAAGAAGTTCAGCAGGGATTGCCGGCTGCAACGGTAGCGGCGAGTTCGGATTTAGCTGCGGCCAAACAAGTCCAAAATATATACAGTTCCGATATTTTTCGGGTTTATGTGAATGAAGACCCGCTGGGGACTGAGTTAGGTGGAACTTTGAAAAATGTATTTGCGATTGCCGCGGGTGTTTGCGACGGTTTACAATTAGGAACTAATGCTAAATCTGCTTTGCTGACTCGCGCTTTGCCGGAAATGATTCGGGTGGGAATTCGTTTGGGAGCTCGCGCAGAAACTTTTTACGGTTTGTCTGGTTTGGGAGATTTGCTCGCTACTTGCAACAGTCCTTTATCGCGCAATTATCGGGTTGGTTTCGGATTAGCTAAAGGCAAATCTTTGGAGCAAATTTTGTACGAATTGCAGAGCACTGCTGAGGGTGTTAATACTACTAATGTGTTGATTGATTTGGCTAATCAACGCGGCATTGAAGTGCCTGTTTCTCGTCAAGTTTATCGCTTATTAAATGGTGAAATTACTCCTGAACAAGCTGTTTTATCGCTGATGGAACGAGCTTTGAAACCGGAGATTTTATAACCTCTACCACTAGATAGGTAAGGACTTAAGCAAAGCCTAAGTCCCTACCCGTAGCTGAAGTTTCAAGAAGTGGTGTCACCAGTTGCTAGTTATGAATTAAGAGTTGTAAGCGACATTGGTTGAGCGGTCAGATTGATGTTTTGAGCGCTCGGTAGAGAAAGAGTTTAAGGGATTGAAGATGAGTTGTGAATCCAAAACTCTTTAACTCATAGCTGCTACTTAACTCATAACTCATAACTTGCAGAGCTAGTTGAACCAGCTTTACATCTTGCCTTGCTGCATTACCTGTTGAAGGTGCTGCCGAATTTCCTGCGCGTGCTCCATGTCAGCTTGCTGCAATTTTTGAAACAGTTCAGCACAAGGCTGAGAACCCATTTCCTGAGCATCTTTCATGTAAGTTTCGTAGGCTTTCAAAGCTTCAGACTTGTTTTGTAAAATTGTTAACAAATCATACTCGAGGTTGCTGAGGACTGTACTACCGTTAGTATTCCTACACTGACCCTCTGCTAGGATTTGTCCCAATTTTGACCGATTTGGGGATGGCTGTTCATCTGTCTAAAAGGGTAGATAATTTTTACTTGCCGCCGTAATAAAAAGCAACTTCTTTATCTTTCAGCGGTGCGAAGTCAGCAGCAACGAGCATTTTATCGAGTTCGTTTTGAGGCAGATGTTTGACACCGATTCGGACAATGCGCGATCGCATTGTATTTGACACGCCACTGCGCTGTCTGCCGGCTTCTAATCCCATCACTTGCTTGTAGAGGTCTAATTTTGCTTGCGGAATCGGAGTACCGTCAAAGTCGATCCCAGAGGCGATCGCAACATCGATCGCCTCTGCACCAGTTGTAGATTGAGCCGCTGAGTTTGTTTCTGAAGACATTGTGCTATTAAACCGAAGTTTGTTGTGGAAGCATTTTATCAGATCACTAGACCTCTTGCAAAAGTCCCCAATAAGGGCAATAGTGAGGTGATTGAGAGGAAAAACTGATGAGTTACGAACAAGTG
>NZ_JAUBRO010000142.1:0-1126 GCF_036701945.1 Microcoleus sp. MON1_C1
ATACCAATTTTACATGAAGTTGCATAGAATAAAGATACTGTTTAGAGGTGATAAGTTATGGCACGTCAACTGATTGTGGCGATCGCAGAAAGTGCAGAAAGTTTGGAGCAACAACTAAAACACAGTCGTACCGCCAGTCAGAAAGAACGGTTGCAAATGTTGTGGTGGCTAAAAACTGGACAAATCACTCAGCATCAAACCCTGGCCAAACGTCTGGGACGCGATGGTTCAACGGTAACTAGGTGGCTGCAAAAGTATCGTCAGGGAGGATTGTCCGAATTGTTGGCTCTCAAGAGCGCACCCGGAAAATCGCCTCACTTGAGCTTAGAGGTGATCGCCGGATTACAAAAAAGACTGGAACAGCCACCAGGCTTCAAAAGTTACGGAGAAATCGTGGAGTGGCTCAATGAGACTTATCAACTGAACCTGACATACCCCACAGTCTATCATTGGGTACACTATCGGCTTAAAGCTAAATTAAAAGTGCCGCGCCCCAAAAGCGCGAAGCAAGAACCCAGTGCCGCTCAGCGTTTTAAAAAAACATCGCCCCAGCCTTGTTGAGCTATCAACGCTTATTGGGAAAGGGACAACGGTTGCGTTACTTGTGTCAAGACGAGACTCGCTTAGGACTCAAAACCGAAACCGGGAAAGTAATTATGGCGTTTGGGGTAAAACCGAGCGCACCGGTACTCTGGAAACGTGACAATTTTTGGCTCTACGGGGTGGTCGAACCTTTGAGCGGCTGGCATTTTTGTCAAGAATACGATCGCCTCAATACTCAAAGATTTCAGGAGTTTATTGATGCCCTCTCACATCAACTGGGAGATGACATCGCACTAATTCAAGTTGACCAGGCGGGGGCTCATGTAACCAGCGCTCTGCGGTGGCCTGACAATTTGATTCCCGTTTGTCAACCAGCTCATAGCCCGGAGCTCAATCCCATTGAAAGGGTTTGGCAATTTATCAAACAACAATTCAAGGGAGAAGTGTTTCTGACACTTGGGGAATTGCGCGAACGACTTAATGAGGTTCTGCAACAAATCACACCTGAAGAAATCAGTTCACTATCTTCTTACACTTTCATTCTGGAAGCTTTATTCTATGCAGCTTCATATTAAATTGGTAT
>NZ_JAUBRO010000143.1:0-1126 GCF_036701945.1 Microcoleus sp. MON1_C1
AATATAATCTTTTCAATTTTCCTAACTTGAAAAGATTTGATGCCTTTTCACAATTCATATAGGATTGCTATAGTAAATTGGTATCAGTAGCCTCCCCAGCATAGAAGTGAAGAAAAAGGGGTGTCAGAAAGCGTATGTGACAGTTGAGGGTGCGGAATGTGGGTTTGATGTGAAGGAAACTCTTTTTGTAGCTCCCTCACTCGATTTGACAGTTTTTTTTAAATAGTTCCTGCTCAATTAGCTCTCCATTTTTATGCCGAGGGCGAGGTCTTTGAGGTGAGTAACCGCACTTTTTTAGGTATTCCCAACCCCTTTGTTTACCGACTTTTTGTCTCCCGGTTTTTTGGGCAATCCATAATGCAACTTTGGGCCCGCTCGCCTCTACCTCCATCGGGCGATTCTCCTTTCAAACTTAAATGCAGTTCTTCTAATTGAAGAGTGTTGAGTAAGGCATGACTGGGGCGCTTTTTTGGGGGCAGTTTTTTCCGCAGGATCGCTATCTCTCCTTGTTGGTTATAGCCCTTAACTATTTCTTTAGCATAGTCATAATTAATGCCGATTACTTTGGCTGCCTCTTTAATAGTCCAGCCGAGCGAAATTAACCACAGTAATTGCCAACGACGACCTTCTACTGGGTGAGTTGCCCCTCGATAAGGATTTTTAAGTTCAAAAGAACTCAAGTAGGGTTCTAGATGTGCCACTATGCGTCATCTTTTTGTTTGAACCATGAACTGATATTGATGCTCGTAGCTGATGAACGCCGCCGGCTGTTGTGTCGATCGTCCGCTGTTGTGTCGATCGCCCGTTGTTGTGTCGATCGCCCGCTGTTGTATCGATCGCAGCGTCCACCAGTTCGGTTCATCAACACCGGGCGAAGAGGGTTAACCAGACCCTGATTCCATCAGCCATTACATAACTGGTGAGCGTGCTGGTGGTAGCTGGGTTCTGTTCGCCATCATAAACGGGGTAAGTAACCCGGATTTGGTATAATATCATGTCCGGTCGATTGACAGTGATCTAATAGTGAGGAACACTGCCCCCGTCAGATCAAGAATGCCGAAACGAATTGCGATCGCGCCCCATCTGAGTGTAGAAGAACTTGATTGCTCGTTTCCGTGAAGCTAAA
>NZ_JAUBRO010000144.1:0-1093 GCF_036701945.1 Microcoleus sp. MON1_C1
TAAGGGGTATCCACTTAGCTCCAGTCAGTGCAAAATAACTGGATGGATATCCATACTTTAGCGCCAGCACCCGGAAAAGACTACCCACAGACTTGGAACGAATTCCTCGACTGGTTTGCCACGGAAGACGCGTGCCTGGCCTACCTGGAGCGGCTGCGCTGGCCCCAGGGTTTTGTCTGCCCGCGCTGCGGTTGTGTCGGCGAGGCCTATCGCGCCAGCCGTATCCGGCTGATGTGCCCGAGTTGCCAACACCAGAGCTCGGTCACCGCTGGCACCATCTTCGATAAGACCCGTACGCCTCTGCGCGTCTGGCTGGCCGCAGCCTGGTACCTGACCAATCAGAAGCAAGGGGTGAGTGCCCTGGGCCTACAGCGTGTGCTGGGGTTGGGCAGCTACCAGACCGCCTGGACCATGTTGCACCGACTGCGTCGCGCCATGGTTCGACCGGGCCGCGAACAGCTCAAAGGGCTGGTCGAAGTTGACGAGACCTATCTGGCCATCACGGACAGGCAAAACCCCATCTCACCCAAAGGGCGCAAGAGCAGCACGAGCAAGGTGCTGGTGGTCATGGCCGTGGAGATGCTGGACCCCAAGGGATTCGGTCGCATCCGCCTGCGCCGCATTGCCAACGACTCCGCCGCTTGTGTGATTCCGTTCGTGCAGGAGGTCATCGTGCCTGGCGCACAGGTGCGTACCGACGGCTCGGCTGCCTACCTGACATTGAAAGACCTGGGCTTCGTCCATCAGCGCACGGTCATGCTCGGGTCCGACGTGCCGGCTCATGTCTCGATGGCGGGCGTGCATCGGGTGGCGGCTCTGGTGCAACGCTGGATTCTGGGTACTCACCATGGCTCGGTGCAGCCCGAACACCTGGACGCCTACCTGGATGAGTTCGTGTTCCGCTTCAATCGCCGCACATCCAACTCGCGCGGCATGTTGTTCTATCGGTTGCTGCAACAAGCGGTCGTGACCGCGCCGGTGACGTACCGCGATGTGGTGAAAAAGGCTTGACTGTTGGCACCGCTGGGATACCATCAAACACTGATTATTTATCCAGCATAAGGGTGTCACTGGAGCTAAGTGGATACCCCTT
>NZ_JAUBRO010000145.1:0-1079 GCF_036701945.1 Microcoleus sp. MON1_C1
TGGATATTCTTCGGGGCTTTCAAATTTGACTACGGCTAAATCCGGGTCAGTGTCGGCGGTTTGCAAACGGGTGACGGCAGTTGCTTGATAGTTTTTGCCTTTAGACGTGCGAACGGTGTATTTCACGTCTGCTTTTTCTACGACGTGGTTGACTGTTAAAACTGTGTAAGTTTTGCCTGTTTTGGCAATAATTACGCCAGAACCGTCTCCTAGGGAACTGTTAATTTGTACTGTCAGCGGCCCGGCAATGCTGGCGACTTCTTGGGGCGTTTTGGCGAGCGCGGGTTGGCTGATGACTATGGTTAAGGCTGCCGTAGTTCCTGCTAGCATGGTGGTTAAGGTGTCATAACGAGAAAAATTTATATTCATGGCTATTGCTAATTAGTAGTTGGGTAGCGGGATTTCGGGAAGAAAGGGCGATCGGCGGTTTGTGCTTTTTTGTGTTTAGTTTTATTACTGATTTGACGCAAAGGATCTCGGCTTTGTTCTTTAGTGATAATCTTACTCGCTTTTTTGTTCCTCGATTCCCTTTTTCACTGTAGAGTGGTTATGGGCGCACCTTACTTAATCTCAATCTAGCGCACTGCCCAACTTACTTATTAAAACTAAATAATACATGACTCAAACTCGGTACTTAATTCTTCCTTAGTCATGGTTTCCTGTGCGACTCGCATGACTAAATCCTATGCTCGATCGTCCGTCAAATTCCGAGTGCAAGCATTTAAACGCAACAAGGTATCTGTTACCGCAAAAGCCGTTCGTTTATTTCCGTCAATAAAGGGATGATTCATCCCTATCTGATAGAGATAGGCGGCAGCTTGTTCGCTAATTGTGGGATGCAAAAAATTACCGCCAAAAGTTGTTTGTGGCTGATCCAAAGCCGACTCCAACAAGCCTTCGTCTATGACACCGGGAGTGCCACCAAATCTCTCTATCTGTATGGCGTCAATACTGGTAGTCCTGCATAGTCAGGACTACCTGTTATAATTTACTTACTAAATCTGTATCGGCTCAATAAGTAGGGGGAGCAGTTATTCTAGTTGCCAAGACAAGCCCAAGGGATGAAGAGAAGATGTTTC
>NZ_JAUBRO010000146.1:0-1039 GCF_036701945.1 Microcoleus sp. MON1_C1
TATAGCAATCCTAAATGATTTTCTGTGTGTAAGTATATTGACGTATTTTGGGGAAATCAAATGTATGTTCGTTAGTAAAAAACTCAAACAAAAATTTGACAATCTTAAAAGATCTACATAAATACCAATACTTTCTTAAAAAGTTTTTAGCTTGTAACCAAATATCTTCAACTGGATTCTGTTGGGGAGCATTGGGAGCAAATAAAATACAAGTAATTGACCAATTATCAGGTTGTTTGTCACCATTTAGTTCTAATAAAAAGTCTCTAAATTCTCCATATTTATGATAACTAGCTCCATCCCAAATCAAGATAATCTTGCGATTTTTATATTTATTTTGTAAGTATTTTATGAATTTAACAGTTGATTCTCCATCGCCTGATGGATGGCTCTGAATATGGAATTCTTTGGTTTGATAATTGAGGGCCCCAAAATAAGTTTGTCTATCTTTTTCATTGGTAATTGGGACTTCAATTCTGATTTTTGATTGACCCCAAACATAACCAGTCAGATCACCATGAAGTAGATGACATTCATCTAAAAATAATACTATTATTTCCCCAGACTCTATACCAGCCTTGTTTTTAAATAAAATATCGTTAATTTCTTCCCTCTTTTTTTTTACCAGTTCTTTATCAAATTTAGGATTGGTTTTTTGAGTTTTTTTCCAACTAATTTTCGCCCGACAGAAAAGTTCATAGTAACTCTGTTTTGATTTATATATCACACCAAATTCTCGATCTAAATAAGTAACCAACTCATCTAAGTTCCAAGATTCTTGATTCTTTAACCACTCGATTACTTCAGTATTTTGTCGAGCTGTTAAATACCCTTTTGACCCTTTATGTCCTAGTTTTATTCCGGCGATGCCTTTGGTTTGAAATTGTTTTTTCCAATAACCAATAAAAAAATTACTTACACCTAAAATGTTACTGATTTCATGGTAGATATTACCTGAGAGCGCCATCCTTACAGCTATTGCTCGTTTTAGTTCTCTGGCATCGATATCGCTTTTAATGAAAGATTCTAATTGGGCTAT
>NZ_JAUBRO010000147.1:0-1024 GCF_036701945.1 Microcoleus sp. MON1_C1
CTACTACCACTAGCACTAATTTGGGAGAGACGCTAGATTTAGCCACAGTAATGAAAGCTTCCCAAGCAATTTCAGGTGAAATAGTTTTGAGTAAGCTACTAGAAAAATTGATGAAAATCGCCATCGAAAATGCAGGCGCCCAAAAAGGATTTTTAATTTTAGAAAAAGCAGGAAACTGGGCCATCGAGGCTGAAGGTTCCGTGAACGAGGATGAAATTAGCGTGCTGCGCTCGCATCCCCTGAATGCACAAGCAGCTTCTGGGGAAACGCCCAAACTCGCAAGTGCGATCGCCCACTACGTCATCCGCACCCAGGAAAACGTAGTTTTAAATAACGCCACCCAAGAGGGACAATTTACCCGCGATCCTTACATAACAGCCACTCAACCCAAATCCATTCTCTGCACCCCTCTGATACACCAAGGCAAACTGACAGGCATTCTTTACCTAGAAAATAACCTCACAGAAGGAGCTTTCACTACAGATAGGCTAGAACTGTTAAAATTGTTATCGGCCCAAATAGCCATTTCCATTGAAAATGCCCAACTCTACAATAACTTGCAGGAGTTCAATCAAAACTTAGAGCAATTAGTCAGCGATCGCACCCACGAATTATCCAACGCCTTAGATAACTTAAAAGCTACTCAAAGTAAGCTAGTGGAAGCTGAAAAAATGGCATCGCTGGGAGGATTAGTTGCAGGCGTCGCCCATGAAATTAATACTCCCATCGGCGTCGGCGTCACCGTTGCGTCAGCTTTAGCAGAACATACTACAGAATTTGCTTCTACTTATAACAGTGGCAAAATGAAACGCTCGGAACTCGAAGAATTTTTGGATATAGCCACCACTAGCAGCAACTCTCTTCTAACCAATCTCAATCAAGCAGCAGCATTAATTCGGAGCTTTAAAGAAGTAGCAGTCGATCGCTCCAGCGAAGAACGGCGAACCTTCTTGGTAAGAGATTATCTCGATGAAATTTTAATCCAATTAAAACCAAAATTGAGAAATAGCAAACATTCGATCGA
>NZ_JAUBRO010000148.1:0-1020 GCF_036701945.1 Microcoleus sp. MON1_C1
TACAGCACTTCCGGGTGTTATGAGGTACAATAAGAATAGATTAAAAAAATATACCAATGAAAGCATATTCAGTAGATTTGCGAACAAAAATAGTAGCAGCCCATCAAGATCAGAAGCTGTCGATCAGAAAAACAGCAGCGATATTTTCTGTCAGTAAAAGCTTAGTGCAAAAATTGGTCAAGCAACAAAAAATTGAAGGGAATTTACAGCCGAAACCCAGGGGGAAACCTCGATACAGTCATTTGAACAATTCCACAGCTTCTTTGAGAGAAATAGTGGCATCACATCCCGATGCCACCTTACTAGAATTGTGTGAGTTATTTGCCCAGAAGACTGGAAATTGGGTGGGTAGAACAGCCATGTGTAACGCTTTACAAAAGTTGGGATTAAATCGTAAAAAAAAACAGTGAGAAGTAGCCAAGCTGGCACTGAAAGAGTCATGAAATTAAGGTTAGAGTATTGGGAAAAAGTCAAGCATATCGACCAAAAGAATCTAGTCTTTTTAGATGAGACTGGAGTATTACTAGGTACAACCCGAACTCATGCACGTTCTCAACTCGGAACGAGAGCCTATGCGGTCAAACCTTTTTATCGAGGCAAGAAAGTCACAGTAATTGGTGCAATTAGTATCAAGCGAGTAGTGGCATTAATGACCATGGACAACTCGATGGATAGCCAAGCATTTGAGGTGTTTATCGCTCAATGTTTAGTGCCACAATTGTGGTCGGGGGCAGTAGTAGTGATGGATAACTTACCAGCGCATAAAGTTGATTCAATTAAGCCTATGATTGAAGCGGTGGGTGCTTCTATCTTGTGTTTGTCCCCATACTCTCCTGATTTTAATCCAATTGAATTATGGTGGTCGCAACTCAAATCTTTATTGCGACAGTTTTCACCAACCAGCACTAAAATGGTTGACACGATAATTGCTGTGGCTCTTGACTTAATTAATCCGAAACATCTTAAAAACTGGTTTACTAATTGCTGCTACTGTACCTCATAACATCCGGAAGTGCTGTA
>NZ_JAUBRO010000023.1:0-1510 GCF_036701945.1 Microcoleus sp. MON1_C1
GTTTTCGATTGTTGATTCTTGAGTGCATTCAATTTACAGTAATGCACCCCTTTATTCTGTCTTAGTCTAAACTCCAGTCATAACTCATAACCCACAAATAACCAATAACTAAAGTAAAGTGAGATCGCTAAGTGCGATCGTACTAGCTTCCACCCCTACCAACAGAACCAACCGTTCCCCACTTGCTTTACTAATTAAAGTGCCTTCTGGAATTTGACTTATTGCCAAATTCCCAATTGTTCCGCCTTTATATTGTAGCACATCCAGCCCTTTTGTGAAATCAAAAATAACATCAAATCCGCCGTTATTTTCTAACACAAACGTGTCATTTCCTATGCCTCCAATTAGACTATCCTCCCCCAAACGGGAGATTAAAATATCATCGCCAAAACCGCCAGTGAGAGTGTCACTGCCAGCCCCGCCAAAAATAGTGTCATTTCCCTCGCAGCCATCCAGCAAATCGCTACTTTGATTCCCACTTAAGAAATCGTTGCCAGCACCTCCGCAGATAGTATCACTGCCCAAATTGCCGTACAGAAAATCATTGCCTTTGCCACCGAACACAATATCATTACCTTTGCCGCCCACTGCAGAATCATTACCTTTACCGCCTTGGATAAAATCAGCACCTTCATTGCCAAAAATTAAGTCGTTTTCTTCTTGGCCATTTAGGGAATCGTTACCACGATTGCCAAAAATGATATCTTCACCTTCACCACCAACAATGATGTCATTATTCTTGCCTCCCAAAAAGATATCATTCCCCTTGTTGCCGTCAATAAAATCATTGCCTCGGTTCCCGTAAAGGATATCGTTTCCTTCACCGCCATAGAGGTTATCGTCCCCTAAATCCCCATCGAAAAGGTTCTGATTAGGACTGCCGTAAAAAGCATCATTTCCCCCACTGCCTAACTGAATTTCACCCCTACCATTGCTGTTGATAGTATTGTCAACTGGATTGGGTTGGTTGAAATTGGGCTGCGGAATAGTATCGCAAATGCAATCGCTTTCCATTGGCGTGGGAGTCGGTGTTCCCGATGGCGTGGGAGTCGGTGTTCCCGATGGCGTGGGAGTCGGTGTTCCCGATGGCGTGGGAGTCGGTGTTCCCGATGGCGTGGGAGTAGGCGTTCCCGATGGCGTGGGAGTAGGCGTTCCTGTCGGAGTCGGGGTTTCCGATGGTGTGGGAGTTGGGGTTTCCGATGGTGTGGGAGTCGGGGTTTCCGATGGCGTGGGAGTAGGTGTTTCCGTCGGAGTCGGGGTTCCAGTTGGAGTTGGAGTCGGAGTTTCCGTTGGAGTGGGCGTCGGAGTTTCCGTTGGAGTCGGGGTTCCCGTTGGAGTCGGCGTTTCCGTCGGAGTTGGTGTTCCCGTTTCCGTCGGAGTCGGAGTTTCCGTTGGAGTCGGAGTCGGCGTTTCCGTCGGAGTCGGAGTCGGCGTTTCCGTTGGAGTCGGAGTCGGAGTTGGTGTTCCCGTTTCCGTCGGAGTCGGAGTTTCCGTTGGAGTCGGAGTCGGA